>JAGRMS010000547.1 GCA_020441135.1 Pseudooceanicola sp. | reverse complement strand
TGAGCTTGGCCGTTTCGATCAGGGTATAGGCGATGGCTGCGGCCTTGCCGCCTGCTTCCGAGCCGACGAAGAGGTAGTTCTTGCGCCCCAAGGCAACGGCGCGCATGCCACGTTCGGCCGCGTTGTTGTCCAACTCCAGGATGCCGTGGTCGAGGTAGGGGCGCAGGCGCTCCATGCGGGTCAGGGCATAGCGGATGGCGGCCGCGAGCGGGGATTTGCCTGAGATCGTGGTGAGTTGCATGGCCAGCCAGACCTCCAGGTCGTCGAAGACCGGGGCCGCATGTGCCTTTCGAAGCGCGACCCGGATATCTGGCGGGGACCCTCTGGCCTCCTTCTCGACAGCGTAGAGTTTGGCGATCCGACCGATGGTCTCTTCTGCGATCAGGGAACCCTGCGACCGGTGGATGTCGACGAACTTGCGCCGGACATGGGCCATGCAGGCGACCTCGCGGATGGTGCCGGAACGGTAGAGGTCCTCGAAGCCTGCATAGCCATCGGCATGCATCCAGCCGCGGTATCGGGCGAGGTGATCCTTGGGGTGCTGGCCCTTGCGGTCGCCGGAGAAGCGATACCAGGCTGCCGGTGGCGCGGTGCCGCCCCAAGGGCGTTCGTCGCGGGCATAGGTCCAGAGCCGGGCGGTCTGGGTCTTGCCGGTGCCCGGGGCGAGCATGCTGACCGGCGTGTCATCGGCGAAGATTGCGTCAGCTGACAGGACATGGCGGCCGATGGCGTCAGCGAGGGGTTCCAGCAAGGCCGTGGACTTGCCGACCCAATCGGCCAGGGTCGATCTGTCGAGGTCGAGCCCCTCACGGTCGAAGATCTGGCTCTGGCGATACAAGGGAAGATGGTCGGCATATTTGCTGACCAGCACATGGGCCAAGAGACCCGGGCCTGGGCGACCGCGCTCGATGGGGCGCGAGGGCAGCGGGGCCTGACTGAACCGTTCGCAGCAGGTGCAGGTCAGGCGCGGCCGGACGATCCGGTTCACGATGAAGCGGCCCGGGACGTATTCCAGTTCCTCGGTCACATCTTCGCCGATCCGGCGCAGGCGGCCACCGCAGTCGGCGCAGGCATCGGCGCCGGGCGTCAGTTCCACCTCCATCCGGGGGATATGGTCCGGGATCGGACGGCGCTTCGGCTTATCCTTCTCCTCGATGTCCGGCAGCCTCATCCGCGCCGTCATGGCAGCGGCGGCGATCTCGCTGGTCTCAAGCGCCAGTTGCAGCTGTTCGGCGGTCTCGGATGAGGCGCCAAACCGGTGCGCCCGGTGGCCTGCCAACTGATGGCGCAGCTTCTCGATCAGGATCGCCTGTGCCTTGACCTCGGCCAAGAGCCGCGCTGTGAAGCTGCGCAGTTCCTCGGGGTCTTCCGGCAAGGTCAGGGTCTGATCCAGCATATGATCAGTTTATCCCACTGTATTCCTTGTGGGAATCCTTCTCTTGCAGGACGACAGACTATCCCGCGGTCAGAGGCCGCCACGTCCGCTGCGGCGCCCGCCAGTCGATCCCTTCCAGGAGCATCGACAACTGCGCAGGCGTCAGCGCCACCTTCCCCTCCTTGGCCGAAGGCCAGACGAACCGCCCCTTCTCCAGCCGCTTCAGGAACATGCACGCCCCTTGGCCATCCCACCAGATGACCTTCACCAGATCACCCCGACGGCCACGGAAGACAAAGAGATGTCCGCCAAACGGGTCCTGCTTCAGCACCGCCTCGGCCTGCGCTGCCAGCGCTGCAAAACCTTTGCGCATGTCGGTGACGCCCGCCGCCAGCCAGACCCGCGTGTTCGCCGGAACCGGGATCAAACCGACAGACCCCGGATCAGTCGCGCCAGCGCATCAGGATCATAGCCGCCGCTGATCCGCATCCGGTGGCCGCCTGCCAGTTCGATCTCGATGTGGTTGTCGGCAACAGGCGCCGTTACTGGCGCCTTCGCCTCCGCGACAAATTCCACCGGCAGAAAACGCACGACATCGGACGCGGCCGCATCCGCAAACCGGGGATCGCGCAGCCAGGCAAAGACCAGATTGGCGTTCACATCATAGCGCCGCGCAACCTGGCTCACCGACACGCCCGGCACACGCGTCTGCCCACAGATCATCCGCTTCTCGTCGTCAGACCAGACCCGCCGCTTCCGCCGCTTCGTCACAAGCAACCCCGATAGTGTCCATTATCCAATAGTGGACACTATCCTCTACGCAGCGGCATCGGCAGAGCGGTCAGGCCGGACGGTTAC
>JAGRMS010000107.1:3317-4245 GCA_020441135.1 Pseudooceanicola sp. | reverse complement strand
GGTGAAGTCGTATTCGACATAGCGGCGGAAATAGTTGGTCAGGAAGGCCGTCACCAGCCGCCCCTTGTCCTCGGGGATCAGGCGGTTCTTGTCCTTGCGGACATATTCCCGCTCCTGGATTGTCGTGACGACGCTGGCATAGGTCGACGGTCGCCCGATACCGAGTTCTTCCATCTTCTTGACCAGGGTCGCCTCGGTATAGCGCGGCGGCGGCTGGGTGAAATGCTGCTCGGGCGTGACGGAGCGCTTCTCGGCCTTTTCGCCCCTGGCGATCTGCGGCAGACGCTTGTCGTCCTCGTCCACCACCTCGTCGCGGCCTTCCTCGTAGACCTTGAGGAACCCGTCGAACAGCACGACCTGTCCGGTCGCCCGCAGCTCGACCTGGCCGTCGCGGCTGCCCACGTCCACGGTGGTCCGTTCCAGCCGGGCTGATTCCATCTGGCAGGCCAGCGTGCGCTTCCAGATCAGGTCATAGAGTTTCTTCTGGTCGGCTTCCTTCAGGTTGAGCTGGTCGGCATCCGCGGCCATGTCGGTCGGACGGATGCACTCGTGCGCTTCCTGCGCGTTCTTCGCCTTGTTCTTGTAGATTCGCGGCGCGGCGGGCACGTAATCTGCCCCGTAGCGCGCCTTGATCGCCTCGCGCGCCGCTGTCACCGCCTCGGGAGCCATGTCGATGCCGTCGGTGCGCATGTAGGTGATGTGCCCAGCCTCGTAGAGGCGCTGCGCCGCGTTCATGCATTGGCGCGCGCCCATGCCGAACTTGCGGCTCGCCTCTTGCTGGAGCGTCGAGGTCATGAAGGGGGGCGAGGGGTTGCGGCTGGCGGGCTTCGCCTCGACCGAGGTCACGGCCAGGTCGCGGCTGGTGACGGCCTGCACCGCCAGTTCGGCCTGGGTGGCGTTCTCGATGTCGTAGCGGTCGAGCTTCTTG
>JAGRMS010000107.1:0-3150 GCA_020441135.1 Pseudooceanicola sp. | reverse complement strand
CTTGCGCCAGAGCACCGGCGACAGGGTGAAGCCGACGAGGTAGTCGAGCGCGCGGCGGGCGAGATAGGCCTCGACCAGCGGCATGTCGACCTGGCGCGGGTTTTTCATCGCCTCGGTCACGGCGTTCTTGGTGATCGCGTTGAAGGTCACGCGGCTGACGGCGGTGTCCTTCTTGATCGACCGCCGTTTGGTCAATGCCTCCTGAAGGTGCCACGAGATCGCCTCGCCCTCGCGATCGGGGTCGGTGGCGAGGATCAGTTCGCCGTCGTCGGCCAGCGCATCGGCAATCGCCTTGACGTGCTTCTTGCTGTCGTTGGCCACCTCCCAGGTCATCTCGAACCCCTGGTCGGGATCGACAGAGCCGTCCTTTGGCGGCAGGTCGCGGACGTGGCCGTAGGAAGCGAGAACCGTGTAGCCGGGCCCGAGATACTTGTTGATCGTCTTGGCCTTTGCGGGCGATTCCACAACAACTACAGGCATTTGACGCAAGACCTCTCGAACGGACGCAGGGCGGCTCTATGGCGGGGCAACATGTGGGGTGCAAGGGGAGATTGTCAACTGAGGCGGATTGGACGCATCATCTGGGCGGGAGTGCCGGGTCGCGAAGGGGCAAAGGGATGGGATGGACCTTGGGTCTGATGATGGCGCTTCTGCCAGTTCTGGTGCAGGCGCAGGGCTGGCAGGAGCCGCCGCGCGGCAGTGCCACGCGGGCCGACCTGCTGGATGCGATTCGCCCGCAGGTGGAATGGCAGCTGGGTTCGCCCGTGGAGTTCGTCGTGCATGACTTGCGGGTGGCGGGCGGTGTCGCCTTCGCCAATCTCTATCCGCAGCGGCCCGGTGGCGGGCAGATCGACCCCTACCAGGCACCGGCCTACCGGCGCGGCGAGTTGGCGCCAGAGCAGATGGACGGGATCGGGGTGCAGGCGTTGTACTGGCGGTCCGGGCGCACCTGGGTGGCGCTGCACTGGGTGATGGGGGCGGGGGACGTCTGGTACGCGACGCCGGAGTTCTGCGCTTACTGGCGGGCGGTGATTGCCGAGGCCTGCCAGGGGATTTGAGCCGTCGGGGCGGCGCTGGCCGCCGGGTCGCGTCGTTGAGTATTTGCGAAGAGAAGAAATCGGCAATGTATCTGGTGCGAAGCGTGCCGCCGGACTGAAGCGGTGGCGCCGGTCTCAGTTCAGGCGCGACAGCAGACCGCCCGATTGCCGGGCGATCTGTCCGTCCAGCTCCAGGTCGAGCAGGGCCGGTCCGACCTGGTCGGCGGTGGCGGCGAGGTCACGGATCAGTTGATCCTCGCCAATGGGCGAGGGGCCCAGGCGATCGAGGATTTGCTGGTGCAGGGCGACGGTTGCGCGGTGACTCCGCGACGGCGTCCGGATCGTATCGGACGCCGGCCCCGGTTCCGACGTTTCGTCGCGCTTCCGAGGCGCGTTTGCCGACGGGTCGGCGGGCATTCCAATGGCCGTCAGCACGTCCTCGGCACGTCTTACAAGGGCAGCGCCATCGCGGATCAGCATGTTGCAGCCCGACGCGCGCGCATCGAAGGGGTGGCCCGGCACCGCCATCACCTCGCGCCCCTGGTCCAGGGCGTCGCGGGCGGTGATCAGGCTGCCGGATTTCGCTGCCGCTTCGACCACCACGACAGCGCGGGAAAGGCCCGAGACGATACGGTTGCGGACCGGAAAATGGCGGGCCTGCGGCGCCAGGCCCATCGGTTGTTCGGACAGCCGCAGGCCCCGCTCGGCAATACGGGCGGCGAGGTTCGCGTTCTCGGCGGGGTAGATGTTGTCGACGCCGCCGGCGAGAACGGCGATTGTGCCGGTTTCCAGCGCCCCGTCATGCGCGGCGGCATCGATGCCGCGGGCCATTCCCGACACGACGACCATTCCGGCGGCGCCCAGCCCCGAGGCCAGTGCGCGGGCAATGCGTGTGCCCAGCGAGGATGCGTTGCGGGCACCGACCATGGCGACGGCGGGGCGGTGCAGCAGGGAAAGTTCACCGATGGCCCAGAGCATCGGCGGGGGGTCGGCGATGCGGGCCAGTTCCTGGGGATATGCCGTGTCGCCAAGGCACAAGAGCCGCGCCCGGGCGGCTCTTGCGGCCTTCATCTCGGCTTCTATGACGCATGGCGGACAGGATTCGTAATCCTCCACCCCGGCGTTGCGCGCCACTTCGGGCAGCGCGGACAGCGCGTTCTGCGCGGTACCATGTTCGGACAGGAGCCTGTAGAACGTTGTCACGCCGACCCTGCGCGAGCGCAACAGGCGGAGCCACGAGAACCGATCGTCTTCCGTGGTGGGTGGGAGTGGGGGGTGAGTGGAAGAACTGGTGTCTTCGGTCATCCTGCGCTCCGCCATGTTGCAAGGACAGGTTCTAGGCCTGGCAGGTTAACAGGCCGTAAATCGAGACAAATTTTTGGGATTGCCGAACAGAATGTCGCAGATGAATGGCGAAGCCACTGGAATCGCGTATTAATCCCGGGTCGGCCCGGCGAGCGGGCCGGCCGGTCTCTCAGGCGGCGGAGCCGCCGACGGTCAGCCCGTCGATCAGCACGGTGGGTTGGCCGACTCCGACCGGCACCCATTGGCCGTCCTTGCCGCAATTGCCGAGCCCCGGATCGAGCGCCATGTCGTTGCCGAGGCCGCGTATGCGTTTCAGCGCGTTCGGCCCGTCGCCGATCAGCGTGGCGCCCTTCACTGGCGCGCCGACCTTGCCGTCCTTGACGCGATAGGCTTCGGTGCAGGAGAACACGAACTTGCCGTTGGTGATATCCACCTGGCCGCCGCCGAAGCCGACGGCCCAGATGCCGTCGCGGATCTCGGCCACCAGGTCGGCGGGGGCCGAATCGCCGCCCAACATGATCGTGTTGGTCATCCGCGGCATCGGCTTGTGGGCAAAGCTCTGCCGCCGCCCGTTGCCGGTCGGCGCGACGCCCATCAGGCGGGCGTTCTGGCGGTCCTGCATGAATCCGGTGAGGATGCCGTCCTCGATCAGCACGGTGCGGGACGACGGCGTGCCCTCGTCATCCACCGCGATGGACCCGCGCCGGTCGGGCAGGGTGCCGTCATCCACAACGGTCACACCCCTGGCGGCGACCTGCTGACCCATGAGACCGGCGAAGGCCGAGGTGCCCTTGCGGTTGAAATCGCC
>JAGRMS010000546.1 GCA_020441135.1 Pseudooceanicola sp. | reverse complement strand
ACCATCTCGACCATGAAGGTCGACCGTCCGCGCGCCAGGTCGTCGGAGGCGCCAACGCGGCTGAACAGCTGGCTGACCAGCCCGATATGGGCGTCGTCGGCGGGAACGTGGCTGCCCGCCTGCGCCAGAAGGGCGATCAGCGCGTTCTGCCGCAAGAAGGTCGACTTGCCCGCCATGTTCGGTCCGGTCAGCAGCCAGATCGCCGCGCCGTCGCTGGCCGAGAGGTCGCAGTCGTTGGCGACAAAGCTCTCTCCCGTCCGCCGCAGGGCGCGTTCCACCACCGGGTGCCGCCCGCCCGCGATCCAGAAGGCGCGCGAGCCGTCAACGCGGGGACGGCACCAGTTCTCGCCCTTCGACAGGTCCGCGAGCGCGGTGGTCAGGTCGATCTCGGCCAGCGCGCGGGCGGCCTGCAACAGGGTCGGCGCCTGCGCCAGAACCTGTTGCCGCAACCCTTCGTAGAGCCGCTTTTCCAGGTCCAGTGCGTGGTTGCCCGCGTTCAGGATGCGGGTCTCCATTTCGGACAGCTCCACCGTGGTGAAGCGCACCTGGTTCGCCGTGGTCTGGCGGTGGATGTAGCGATCCGACCGGGCATGCATCTTCTCGGCATGGGTCGCGGTTGTCTCGATGAAATAGCCCAGCACGTTGTTGTGCTTGATCTTCAAGGAGGCGATGCCGGTGTCGCGCTGATAGTCCTGCTGCATCCCGGCGATGACCGAGCGCCCCTCGTCCCGCAGCGCCACCGCCTCGTCCAGTTCGGCGTGATACCCCCGCGCGATGAACCCGCCGTCCCGCACCAGCAGCGGCGGTTCCGCCACCAAAGCGGCGTCGAGTTCTTCGCTCAGCGTCTCGAATCCCACCAGATCGGCCTCCGCCCGTTGCAGGATCGCAGGCAACTCCGTGCCGTTCGTCAACGAAGCCATCGCCCGCGCCTGCTCCAGCGCCCCACGCACTGCCACAAGATCGCGCGGCCCGCCCCGGTCCAGCCCGAGGCGGGACAGCGCCCGGTCGAGGTCCGGCGTCTGCTTCAGCGCCGCGCGCAGGTCGGCGGCAAGCCGTCCCTCGGCCAAGGCAAAATCCACCGCGTCGAGCCGGGCGTGGATCAGCTCCAGATCCCGCGAGGGGCTGGATATTCGCTGCTCGAGCAACCGCGCGCCCCCCGGCGTCACGGTCCGGTCGATCACCGAGAGCAGCGAACCATCCCGCCCGCCCGACAGCGACCGCGTCAGTTCCAGGTTGCGCCGCGTGGCGGTGTCGATCTGGACGACACAGCTGGCGGTCTCGCGTACCGGGGCCTGCAACAGCGGCAGCTTGCCTTTCTGGGTGATCTCCAGCCAGTCCACCAGCGCGCCCATTGCCGACAGCTCGGCGCGGGTGAAGGCCCCGAAGGCATCGAGCGAGGCGACCGAAAACAGCGCACAGAGCCTGGTCTGCCCCGCCGCGCTGTCGAAACTCGCCCGGCCCAGGCGCGACAGGGCAATCCCCAGATCCCCGGCCAGCCCATGCGGCGCGTCTTCGGCATCCACCACCACCAGTTCGGACGGCGCCAGCCGCGCCAGCTCCGGGGACAGCCGCGCGGGCGCGACCTCCATGACGTGAAAGTCGCCGGTGGAAATATCCGCCCAGGCCAGCGCCGCCTCGTCCCGCACCACGGCGAAAGCCGCGAGGAAGTTGTGCCGCCGCGCTTCCAGCAGCGA
>JAGRMS010000545.1 GCA_020441135.1 Pseudooceanicola sp. | reverse complement strand
CCATTCGTGGGCGAAGAGCTTGCCGGTGCGGCCCATGCCGCATTGCACCTCGTCCAGGATCAGCAGCAGCCCGTGCTGGTCGCAGAGATCGCGCAGGCCCTTCAGGCACTGGTCGGGGAGCGGGCGGATGCCGCCCTCGCCCTGTACCGGCTCGACCAGGATCGCGCCCGCTGTGGGCGAGGCGGCAGCCTGCTTCAGGGCGTCATGATCGCCCCAGGGCAGGTGGACGAAGCCCGGCAGCAGGGGCCCGAAGCCCTTGGTCATCTTCTCGGACCCCGCCGCGGCGATGCCCGCCGACGACCGCCCGTGGAAGGCGCCGTCGAAGGTGAGGATGTCGGTCCTGTCCGGCTGGCCCTTTTCGTACCAGTACTTGCGGGCCATCTTGACCGCGAGTTCGCAGGCCTCGGTGCCCGAGTTGGTGAAGAAGACGGTGTCTGCGAAGGTGTGTTCGACCAGCCGGTCGGCCAGCGCCTGCTGGTTCGGGATCTGGTAGAGGTTCGAGGTATGCCAGACCGCATTCGCCTGATCGGTCAGCGCCTTGACCAGCGCGGGGTTGGCGTGGCCCAGCGCGTTCACCGCGATCCCGGCGCCAAGGTCCAGGAAGCGTCGCCCGTCCGCCTCGATCAGCCAGGAGCCTTCGCCCTTGACGAAGGACAGGGGCGCACGGTTGTAGGTGGGCAGGACGGAAGCGATCATCGGGATCATCCTTCTTGAGAGTGGAGCCTTCATGGTTGCCCCATGAACGGCCGTTACGTCAACGATGTGGAAGAGGTTTGCGCCTTTGGCAAGGCAAGACCAGCCGCGCGCGGAGGCGCGGGGAACGGTTCAGCGTCGGCGTCGGGTGACGCGGGGGGCGGAATGCGTGGTCATGGGTTGGTTCATAGGGCCGGGACGCGCGGTTGACCAGAGGGAAAATCGGCCGCGGCGGGCGGGTGCTGTCCTGATCGGCGGTGGCGCGGCAGTCCGTTGCCGGGGCAACCGAGGAACCGCGACACCCGAGCGGTAGCGATTCCTCCGGGGCTCCGGCCAGGAGCGGCGCGGACAAAGGGGCGGGAAAACCGGTGTGAAGGGGCGCATCCGGCCAGGGTCGGCCACCCTCCCCCTGCCCCGCTGCAATCCGCTTGCGCCTGCCCGCCAAAGGGCTATCGGTGGCGGCCATGTTCGTCCCCAAGACCCACAATCCTGCGCTGGCCGCCGGGCTGATCCTGCTGGCCTCGGCCTTCATCGCGGCGACCACGCTGCTGGCCAAGGCGCTGAGCACGGGGGCGCTGGGGACGCCGCTGCACCCCTTGCAGATCAGCCACGCGCGTTTCGTCTTTGCCTTCGCGATCTTCGCCTGTGCCGCGCTGGCGATGCGCCAGCGGATCGCCGCGCCGCACTGGGGGCTGCACATCGGGCGCACCCTTTGCGGCTGGGGCGGAGTCACGCTGATGTTTGCCGCCGTCGCCCATGTGGCGATGGGGGATGCGACCGCGATCTCTTTCCTGAACCCGGTCTTCGCGATGATGCTGGCGATCCCGCTGCTGGGCGAGCGGGTGGGCCGCGTCCGCTGGAGCGCCGCGGCGATCGCGATCACCGGCATGGTGATCCTGCTGCGGCCCACACCCGACAGCTTCCAGCCCGGCGCGCTGCTGGCGCTGGGGGCGGCAGCGGTGATGGGGATGGAGCTGATCTTCATCAAGAAGCTGACGCGGCGCGAGGGGGTGTTCCAGATCCTCGTCATCAACAACTTCATCGGCGTCTGCATCGCCAGCGCCGCCGTGCTGCCGGTCTGGCAGATGCCTGACGCCACGCAATGGCTGGCGCTGGCCGCCATCGGCGGGTTGATGGCCTGCGCGCAGACCGCCTTCATCAACGGCATGGCTCGGGCGGATGCGAGTTTCGTGGCCCCCTTCAGCTATGCCACGCTGATCTTCGCCACGCTTTACGACTTCGCGGTCTTCGACGTGTTGCCGGACGCCGTCTCGGTCCTCGGCGCGCTGGTGATCATCGGCGGGGCGCTGCTGCTGGCGATCCGCGAGGGGCGCGCGGGGGCGGTGCCGCCGGTGCCGGTCCCGGCGCAAACGGACACGAAGTCTGTCGCAAACGGCACGGACAAGCCCTTGGCCGATGGCACAGGGTCCGGCCAGGACTGAAGGCCCCGCGATGCACGAACGCCGACTCCCCGAATGGCTGCGCCACCCCCCGACCCCGAGCATCGGCGGCTTTGCCGTTCTCGCGGGGCTGGAGGCGGTGGTGCGCGGCATGCTGATCTCGGTCTTTCCGCTGATCATGTACCAGGGCCTGGGCGGAGCGAAGCTGGTCTCGGCGGTCTATTTCATGGTCGGGATCGTGTCGCTCTGCGCGGGGCTGATGGTGCCCTGGATCATCCGCTTCGTGCCCCGCCGCTGGGTCTATACCGCAGGCGCGCTGTTCTATGTCCTGGGAGCGGGGTTCGCCACCCTGGGCGGGCCCTACGGGGCCATCGGGGCGCTGTCGTCGAACACCATCGCCACGGTGTCGACCTTTGTCTGTTTCAACGCCTATGTGCTGGACTATGTCGAGCGGGTGAAGCTGGGCCGGATGGAGACCAGCCGGATGTTCTACAGCGCCATCGGCTGGACCTTCGGGCCGCTGACCGGCGTGACACTGCATGGCTGGTGGGCCCCGGCGCCGTTCCTGTTCTCGGCCTGCGCGGCGATGGTGATGCTGGCGGTGTTCTGGTCCCTGCGGCTGGGCAACGGCAAGCTGATCACGCGGGCGACACGACCGCCGCCGAATCCGCTGGCCTTTCTCGGGCGGTTCTTCCGCCAGCCCCGGCTGGTGGCGGGCTGGTTGTTCGCGGTGATCCGCTCCTGCGGGTGGTGGGTCTATATCGTCTACCTGCCGATCTACGCGATCCAGTCCGGGCTCAGCCCGCAACTGGGCGGCTGGGTCACGTCCTTCACCAACGCCAGCCTGTTCACCGCGCCGCTGATGCTGATCTGGGTGCGCCGCCGCCCGCTGCGGCAGGCGGTGCTGACCGGCTTCGCGGTCGCCGGGGTGCTGTTCACCTCGGCCACGGTGTTCGCGGGGATCCCGGTGCTGGCGGTGGCGCTGCTGGTCGCGGCCTCGCTGTCGCTGATCCTGCTCGACATCTGCGGCGGGCTGCCCTTCCTGATGGCGGTGAAGCCGTCGGAGCGGACCGAGATGTCGGCGATCTATTCGTCGTTCCGCGATGTCTCGGGCATCGCGACGCCGGGCGCGGCCTGGCTGGTGCTGCTGGTCTTCCCGGTCTCGGGCATCTTCGCCGCCGGGGGCATCGCCATGTTCATCGCCTTCGCCATCGCGACGCGGCTGCATCCGCGCCTCGGGCAGGAGCGGGCTGGCCCTGCGGCACGGGGCGCATTGGCGCAAGACGCCTTGTAACTCGCCCGTCTGTGATTAGAATAGGGCGCTGACGTCGAAATCGGAGCAGACGGGGCGGCCCTTGCATGGACGCGCGCCCCGGGATGGAAAGGCAAGGCATGTCCTGGAC
>JAGRMS010000106.1 GCA_020441135.1 Pseudooceanicola sp. | reverse complement strand
CCCAGCCGGTCATGCGCCCGTAGACCAGCCCCGGGCTGACCGCGTGGACCTCGGCAGGACCAAGCCCCAGCCGCTCCATCACGCCGGGGCGAAAGCCCTCGATCAGCGCGTTGGCGGTGGCGGCAAGACGCAGGAAGGTGGCGCGGTCGTCGGCGATCTTGAGGTCCAGCACGATCGACCGCTTGCCCCGATCGAGAACCGCGCGATCCGGCAGGCCCGGAGTCGGCGGCCCGCCCGGGCGCTGAACCTTGATGACCTCGGCCCCGAGATCGGCCAGCAGCATTCCTGCAAAGGGACCGGGGCCGATGCCCTCGACCTCGACCACCCGTATTCCGTCCAGCATCTGCGCCCTCCTCGCGGCCTTGTGCGGACTATGGCGCGCGGTTGGCGCAAGGGCAAACCGAATGCGGCGCGGTTGCATTTCCGGCGCGATACGGATATCAAATTCAGCATAGGTTAGTTGCTTTCTCCCGGGCCAATCCCCGGTTTTCATTTGGATTTACCGATGCCTTCCGCACCCCCTGCCCTGTCGCGCCGGATTGCTCTCGCCGCGCTGCTTGCGGCGACGCCGCTCGCAGCGCAGGAATACCCCTTCGGGTCTACTGCCGACACCGTCTTCGACATCATCCGCACCGATGATCCCACCGCCTTCGTCTGCCTGTCCTACGAAGGTCGGACGACGCGCCAGATGTGGGACAAGCGGATCGATGGCGAATCCGACCTGAACGTCTTCCTGTTCCAGGCGCATTTCTCGGACGGCCCGCCCGTCGACATCATCCTGAACCCCGAGTTCGGCAGCGAAGGCGAGGCCCGCGCCGAGGCGATGCGGTATGTCCGCGGGCTGGGTCAGCTGCCGCTGGTGTTCCGGCAGGGCATCCGGCAGTTCGGCGTCCACAAGGGCGACAAGGGCTTTCACGGCGGGCCAGGCAAGATCTTCATGTATCACGATCGCGCCACCCGGCGGATCGAACAGGCGCACCTTGAGGAATCGATCCTGCACGAAAGCGTCCACGCCTCGCTCGACCGCGACTGGCGGCAGTCGCCGCAGTGGCGGGCGGCGCAGGCCAAGGATCCGGGATTCCTGACCCGCTACGCCGCCGAGCACCCCGAGGGCGAGGACTTGGCCGAGACCGCGCTCTTTGCCTATGCCCTGCTGCGCTACCCGGGTCGCATTCCGCCAGTCGACAGCGCCGCCATCGTCGCGCGGGTTCCGGCGCGCATCGCCGTGGTGGCGGAAATCCTCGCATCCGGCCCGGTATCCGCTCCCGCCCCGAAACCGCCTGAATCCTGCGGTTCATGACGGGTAGGGTAAACCCGCCCTTGACCTGACGCCACGACAAGTCGTAGCAAAAACCTAAGAGTACTAAAGCCTTATTACCCAGTTTCAAATGTATCAATTTAAGAACAGGAGAATGCGATGACACGCACCGTGGCCCAGATCGAAACCGGATCGGGAACCGACGAACTGTCCCGGGACGATTACTTCCCGACCCTGGTCTACTCGGCCCGCCTGCATGACGCGTCGTCGATGAACAAGGAGATCCTCGCGGCGATCAACGAGGAACGCGAGAAGGACCAGAAGGGCATCGAACGGTCCAACTTCCGCAGCCTCGGCGGCTGGCACAGCCAGAACAACCTGCACAAGAACCCGAAGTTCAAGCGGCTGACGAACCGCACGCACAAGCTGCTGGCGGGGATTTCCGAGAACCTCGGCTACGACAGCAACACCCGGCTGGAAATCACCACCATGTGGTCGATCGCCAACCCGCCGGGCAGTTCGAACCGGGCGCATGTGCATCCCGGCGCGCTGTGGAGCGGGGTCTATTATGTTCAGGCCCCCGAAGGCGCGGGGCAGATCGACTTTACCGATCCCCGCACGGTGCAGATCATGAACTCGCCCACCTTCATCCCCAACAAGCGGCGCAAGACCGAATGCTGGAGCAAGGTGAAGGTCAAGCCGGTGCCGGGCAAGATCCTGTTCTTCCCCAGCTGGCTGTATCACAGCGTCGACCCGAACCTGGCCGAGGGCGACGGACCGGAGTCCGAGCGGATCATCATCAGCTTCAACATCAACCAGAAGCGCAAGTCGAAGAGCTGAGGGCGTCCAGCGTTCCCTGGTGCCGGTCCGGGCGCCCGGGCAGGTTCAGGCGATGGCGCGCTCGATCCGGTCGAGCGCGCCGAGCAGCGGCCCCTTGATGTCGACGGCCACGCCAAAGGGGTTGTTTTCACAAAGCGCGATCGCCGCGTCGCCGTTCAGCATCCCGCGATAGGCCGAAACCTGTTCGGAAAGCTGCTTTGCCGCCGTGTCGCGGGTGTCGGCCCCGGCCCGGGAATAGTCGAACAGCGCCTTCATCAACGCGGTCTGGTTGCGGCCCGACAGGCCGTTCAGGCCAAATTCGGCGATGCGATTCAGCGCCGGAATGCTGTTGCCCTTCAGAACCTGCTGCAAGGCGCTGATCGACTTGTCGGCGCGGTCCTTGCCATCCTGCCACAACGCCATCGGGCTGGCATCCGCGACATCCTCGCCGGGAACGGGTGCGCGCACGCCAAGATAGGTCTCGAGGAAATGCATCTGCTTGGGCGACAGGGACATCGGATCATCCTTTCGACTGGATCGCCAACACGATTGGCGTCGGGAAACGCAGATGCGGCACGGCCAAATCCGCCCTACAACCCGGCATTCGCCCATTCCTCACGGGTCATGTCGACGAACTCGACCGGAGCTGCCATGCCCGGCTTGCTGAAAGGCTCGTCCGGCCAGATCTGCTGATAGGCATAGCGGAGGATCTCGTGCAGTTCCTGCTCCGAGAAGGGGTAGCCCGAGCCATAGAACTGTTCCAGCCGCCCGTCGGGATCGGCAATCAGGGAATCGAGTGCAAGGCGCAGGGACTCCAGGTTGCCGTCATAGCGCGCGTTTCCCGCCATCCCCTGGATCGCCTCGTCGTAGACCGACATATCCGCGGTCACGTCGTCCGGGTCGACGAAGGTCAGCGATGTTATGTACATCAGATAGTCCGCAATCATGCCCTTGCGCAGGTTCATCTCTTCATTCCCTTTCTGATCGCCCGAACCGCATCACGACACCTCTAGCCGGTCGTCGGCAGCAGCTGGTTTACCGTCCACCGGCCTGGGTAGTGATAGCCGACAGGGGGCGACGCGCCCGAGTTCGCGGTCTTATAGGCGGCAATATACTTGTCAAAAGTGGTTATCACAGCGGTCGCGCTGGGGTTCGGATGGGTGAAGTGGAACATGTATTTCACCTGCAACTTGTCCAGACCTTCCGTGACCTCGTAGGTGTCGAACAGGTTGGTCGGCCCCTCGACGCCCTTGTCGAATCCGAACTGCGCGGTGAGCCCTTGGACACCAAGGCCGATTGCCTTGCCGGCATCCATCGTGAACATGACCTGGACCGGATTCCCCGCCTCGAGATAATCGTTCCCGAAAAAGCCCTTCTGCGCCTTGGCCTCTTCCCAGGCCATGTCGTAGCAGGCCAGAAAGTCGCCGATGTCGGTGAACTGGGACGATTGCCGCGAAGGCGCGTATTCTCCGTCGGGCCGCATCCCCGTGGTCATGCGCGCCAGCGTCTCTTCGCGGGGAACGTCGGGGCCATGCCCGGCCAGGAAGTGACCGTGGTCAAGCTCTTCAATGGCCTCGGCGGCGAGTTTCATCCGCGACTTCGCCAGGGTGACGAGATCATCGAACGCCTTGGTCGCCTCGGTGAACTTTCCGGCGGCGGCCAGCCCCTCCGCGGCGGCGAGGTCCGTATCCAGCGCCGCCTTGTTCACAGGCGGCGCATAGATTGCAGTCTTGGTTGCAGGCGGAACCTTTCCCGCGATCTTGTCCAGGCCGGACAGCGCCTTGGTCGCGCGGATGCGCGCGTCCACATAGGGCCGGGCCTCATCGAGGACAGCGACATGCGCGTCCAGCAGCCCGGTGGCATCGAGATACTTCCTGTCGGTGTTGGCAGCCTTCTCTATCGCGGCCCAGGGCACGGTCAGCTTGTCCTTCGACGCCTGGTGCGTCATCGCGCCCAGCACCTTGTCGTGCAGCGGCTTGACCTTGGCGAGCTGCTTCTGGAACAGCGTGATCGCCTTGTCGAGAACGCCGACCCTGGGATCGTCCAGCACGGCAGTCAGCTCGGCCTTCGCCCCGTCCAGATCCTGGCCGGTCGCCAGCGTTTCGGCAGCGCCCAGCGCGTCGTCGGCGGTCTTGATGGCCGCGGCCTCGGTTGCGGGGTAACTGGCCTTCACATCCGTCAGGCGCGCTTTCAACGCGAGGTATTCGGCAAGCTTTCCGGCCTCGGCCTCGGCAGCTTGATAGGCCGCGGTCGCCGCGCCCACGTCCGTTCCGGCCGCCAGCGTGTCGGCGCCATCGAGGATCTTGTAAACTCCGGGGTCGAGCGTGCCCAGCTTCAGCCTTGCCGCTTCGCGCGCCTTCATCAGGTCAAGCAAGGGGCCAAGCGCGGTTTCCACGTCGCCCAGCAGCTTCATCCGGTTGGTGTGATCCGCCTCGCTGGCGGCGTCGGTCCAGGGCGTGGACACATCGTCGGAGATGGAGCCGGGCAGCCCGGCCAGGACAGACTCGACACGACGTTTCAGGTCGCGCCGTTTCGACTGATACGCCGCGTCCAGCTTGTCCTGACCGCCATTCAGCGCATCGAGATTGTTCACCTCTGTCAGCGCCCCGGTGAAGTCGTTGGCCAACGAGAGCGCCTTGATGGCATCGAGGGCGTTGGCATGATCCGATCCCGCCGTGGCCCCGGTCAGCAGGGCTGCATAGGGCTCGTAAGCGTCCAGGAACGCCTCGCATTCGTCGAGAAGGTCCGAGAGAGCCTCGACCTCGCTTGTGGCTTCGGCCCATTTCTGTTGGCTGAAACCCTTGGCCCGGGTCGTGCCCCATTTCGATTTCAGCCCGCCGACGTCGACGACGACCTTGGACGCCGCCGCGCGGTCCATGATGGGATACTTGTCGTCCATGAAGTCCTTGACGACACCGGGGAAGGCCGTGGCGTCCGGATCCGTGACCGCGACGAATTTCGCCTTCTTCGTGACGCTCGGATCGTCGGGATCGGTGTAGTCGGCCTCCTGAGTCTTGAACTTGTCCAACTCCTTCTTCGCATTGACCAGATCGCCCTGCGCCGCAAGGATGTCGGCGGCCCGCGACAGGGAATGCCACAGCGCCTGCATGGCATTTTTCTGTGCAGCCAGATCCGCTTCTTCCTTCTTTTTCTGCGCAGGAATGGTATTGGCCGATTTCGTCGGCATCATGTTGATGTGGAATTCCGCCGCGCTCCGGGCAGCGTTCAGATCGGTGCGATACGCCTTGATCTGGGTGATGTAGGGGGCGATCTTCTGGATGTCGGCCCCGGCTTCCGTGAAATCCTTCACGGTCTTGCCCGCGTCGATCTTCGCCCCGGCATCGGCAAGCATCTTGCTGACCCGAGTGTAGCCACCGGCGAACAGGTTGCCGCACTCGGCTTTCAGAAGGGCTTCGGCAGACGCAAGGTCGGTGACGGCCTTGACCCTCGCCTTGACGATCTTGTCGACGTCCTCGACGACTGCCTTCAGCGCGTCGATGGCCTTCTGCTCGTCCTCGATGGCCTTCAGGGTTTCGGCCTTGTCGATCTTCTCCCGCAGGGCGGCGCCGTCCTTCAGGATCTTCAGCATGTCCGCCGAGGAGGCCGAGACCGGCGGCGCCAGCGACAGAATTTCCTTCAGCGCCTTGGCCCGGGCGTCCTCACGTTCCTTGATGAGAGCCACCAGTTCCGCGTGCTTGTCGGCCACGGCCTTCGCCGCCGCCGTTGCGGCGATTGCAATGTCTTCGGTGAAGGGGGCGGCCGGGGTCAGGGCGTCCGCCTTGCGCAAGAGGTCGAGTTCGTCCTTTTCCGCCTGCCTGGCCTTGTCGGGGTCGGTCACTTTCGCGACGTCGCCGAAGGCTTTGGCGATGCGCGTCTTGCGGTCCTCGATCAGGGCGCCGGCGGCATCCAGATCCTTCGGGAGGTTGTCGAGATCCGCTGCCGCCTTGGCCAGCGCCCCGCCCGACAGCGGCGGCGTCGCGGCAGCGCGGATGGCGTCGATCCGGTCCTTCAGGGGCTTGGCCTCCGCTTCGGGCACCTCGTCGGAAACGCCGAGCTGGTTCACCGCGAGCAGTATCGTGGCCGCGCGTCTGCCCAGAGCCTCGGCGGCGCTGGTGCCAAGCCCCGTGACGCGCGTCGCGAGATCCTCCAACGCCTGGGCGCCAATCGGCAGCACCAACGCGTCGAGGATCGACTTCTGCTCCGTTTCGAGCGCGGCAAGACCCGAATCCGCGTCGATGCCGGTGAAATCGGCAGTCCCGGCCTTGCCTTTCAGTTCTTCGACCTTTGCCGCACGTTTGGAAAACTCGGTTGTCAGGCGCTGCGACTCGAGCTTCAACCGCGTCAGGGCCGCTTCGGCAGCGGCGATTTCCGTGTCGCCACCGCCGCTTTCGAGCGCCGTGATCGCGGGAACATCGGCGTCATATGCCTTGTAATCCTCGTCCACCCCGCCCTCGGGACGGGTGACAAGCGCATAGCCGCTCTGCGCCGTGGCTACCCGGTCCGACCGGCCTTTCGCCAGCGTCTTGGCCGCGTCGAGCCGGTCCGACAACTCCTTGACGGAAGCTTCCGCGGTCTCGACCGTCTTCGGGCCGATCTTGCCGTTCAGCGCGTCCCCGATCGCCTTGGATACCCCGGCCAGGTCAGGCGCTTCCTCGGCCGCCAGCCATGTCATGTCGGGTGCCGTCAGATTGCCCAAAGCCACAAGCAGCGCATCGGCCTTTTCGATCCGGACCTTCATCCGATCATGCAGGGCCGCCGCGTTCTCTTCGAGCTTGGTGGCCGCGGTCGCCGCCTTGCCCAGGCCTTCGGACGTTTCGGCCACCTCGAGAACCTTGCGGATGCTGTCGATCTGTTGCTGCAGCACCCCGGCCTCGTCTTCGGGCAGACGGTCGGGTATGGCGACCTTGTCCAGCCGCGCGGCCAGAACCGCCCTCGGCCCGGTCAGATCCTCGGGCGGCGGCTTGTCCTGACGGGCTTCACCATCCTCGCCGGTCGCCCCGGTTTCGGGTTCTGCAACGGGTTCGGCTTCCTCGAATACCGGATCGCCCAGTTCGAGCGCCTTGAACATGGCGATGATCCAGACCCTTACCTTTTCATCAATCACGTCAGGCACTCCCTCAATTCAATCCGGGGATTCCAGAAAGTCTTTCATCAACCTGATTGCGAGCGCCCTGTCCCGACATTCGCCCATTGCGTGATGTTGTCGCATGATGTGGAACCGATCAAGGTTCTCTCGTCGGCGATTTCAGAGTCGGCCCGTGAATCGGATCGGAAACACGAAGGATTCACTTCGCCAGCGCCGCCAGCTTCCGGTTCAGGATTTGCGACAGCGCCACGGTAGAACGCGAGATCGACAACAGGATGATCACCGGCGCCACGCTGAACAGCGAGGTATTCACCAGCGAATCCGCACGCGTTACGGCAAGTTTCTGCAACCCGGCGGCAATCGGAAAGGCATAGGCCGAGAAGATCACCAGGAACGACACCCCGACGGCGATGTCCTGGGTCAGTCGGAACCGTCCCTGCCCCGCACGCAGGCGCGCCAGCATGTCGCCATGCCGCCGCATCCGGTCGCGCAGCACCGCCCGCTTGGCCGCCCGCAGCGCCGGCGGGGCCAGCGCGTCGTCGCTGGCGCGCAGCGACAGGGCCGAATGCTCCAGCCGCGCCTCGCTGCGGTCCGAGGCGAGGCCCAGCACCCGCAGCGACGACGGGTCGCCCGAGATCAGCGTGACCAGGATCAGCGCGACGATGACGCCGATCACCACCAGCGGCGAGATGAAGTAGACAAAGCACAACAGCAGCAGGAATCCGAAGATCACCGCCTCTTCATCGCGCTTGCGGTCGTGCTCGGCCAGGATGCCCGTCACCGTGGTCAGGCTCAGCGCGGCATGGTCGGCCTTGCTGTATTCGAACTGGAACTGCTCGCGGATGCGCGCCAGCCCCTGCGCGCTCAAGCTCTTGGTGCGCACCCGCAGCCAGACCCCGGTGAGGCCGATCCCCAGCGCCAGCGCAAAGATCAGCGCAAACGGCTCCAGCGCGTGGGATTCGACGCCGTGGCGCACCGAGTAGAACAGCGTCACGATCGAGGCGATCGAGGCGATGCGGGCCGCGATGCGATACCCCTTGCCCTCCGAAAGCTCCGCCTGCATCAGCGCCTTCATCCGCGTGCCCAACTGTTCAGGCGTGGTGACGCCGCCCAGAAGGATACCGCGCATCTCGACAATGGCGCAGGCGTCATCGCCTTCCGGCATGGCAAAGCGCCGCGTCATCTCCCATTCGCCGCGCGCCGGATTCCAGCGGGCCAGGTCTCCCTCGCGCCCCTTCCGCCGGATGCGCAGAGCGTAGGACGCCCGCGGCGCGGCCGCGGGGTCGGCGGGCGTCGTCCACGCGGCAGCCTTGATGCTCGATCCCTTCGGACTGGAAAAGAACACGTCCACGGGCAAGGCTGCAAGTTCCGGCGCCACCGCCGCTTCGGCATAGGGCCAGAGGTCGCCGAGAAGGGGGGCGGTCACGCTCATGCCATGCCCCCCACCCCTCTCCCCTCCCCACGAGGGGGAGGGGAAGCGCAAAAACCGCGCTGTCGCACCTGCGCTGCCGGTGCCGCCCGTGGCTCCCCTCCCCCTCGTGGGGAGGGGATGGGGGCGGGGGGAACACCCGCGCACGACAGAGCCGGAACCCTCATGCCGCCTCCACCACCGTCAGCCGCTCCATTGTCAGATGGCCCGCATATTGCAGCCCGGCGTCCCCAAGCCGCGCGCGGATCTCCTCGACCGCCAGTTTGCCGCGATAGTCCCAGAACACCGGGAAGTCGCCGGGATCGCAGGAGTGCAGGTTGCGCAGCACCGCATCCTGCGCCCCCTTGTCGATGATCGTACGCGCCGCGCCCAGCACCGGGAGAGTCTCGCCGGGCCGCGCCTCCTGTGCGATCAGCAGGTGTTCGAAATCGGATTGGGTCGCGTCCTGGCCGGGGCCGAAGATGCGGATCGCGCCCAGCACGGGGCGCTCGCCCTCGGGCAAGCGCAGCACCGCCTGCCGCACCACGTCGGCCATGATCAGCCGCTGTTCGCGCACCGTCAGGTCAGGCTGCTGCAACGAGGCGGTCAGCGGGGTGATGCCGTCGATCTGCAGCACCTGCGCCGCGCGGGCGATCTTCAGCTTGGGCTCCGCCCCGATCCGCTGGCGACGCAGCGGCACCTCGGCGGCAACCAGGCCGGGGATCGCCTCGCCCGTGGACAGAAGCGGCGTAAAGACCCCGGCGCGGCGGAAATCCAGCGGCACAAGCTGCATCCCCGCCAGGATCCAGAACATCAGCGCGGGCGGCGGAAAATCTGCCAGCAGCACCGAAAAGCCGGCAAACCCGATTACCGCCCATTTCGCCGCCTCCGCGGTCATGTCCGGGGCGACGGTAACGCTCGGCAGACCGCCCCCCTGGCTCAGCCGGGTATAGCGCCCGATGCCCGGACGGACCGAGCGGCGGCAGAGCTGGATGTCGTCCAGCTGCATCACGACCAACAGTCCGCCCATCAGCCCGGCATGGGCCAGCGCGACCCAGGGATTGAGAAAGCACAGCAGCCCGGTCATCGTCAGGAACGACCCCAGCGCCGCCGGAACCTGCGCGCGGGCGGGCAGGCCGGTCAGGATGCCCTTGCGCACATCCGCCGCCACGTCCTTTTCCGGCCGCCCCCGGAACCCCGCGATGTCGCGCCCCCGCAGCACCGCCCGCAGCAGCCCGCGCCAGACCAGGCCGCGCCGATTGCCGGCCAGCCGGTCCTCGGCGTCGAACCGGGTCTGGCGCGCGGTCAAGAGCAGGGCGGCGCAGGCGGCCACGATTCCCACAATGGTCAGGATCGACGGAAAAGACGCATGGTTCAGCACCAGGAACAGCACCGCCACGATGCAGAGCAGGATCGCGGCCTCGAGCAGGCGCGAGGCCACGCCGGTCAGGAACAGCGCGACAGGCTCCACCCCGCGCCGCGTCCCTGCCCCGGCCACCGGCACGCGCGCCCTTGCAGGCAAGGTCTGGCCGGAGGATTGCCGCGCGACCTCGAGCGCGTGCCCCGACCAGAGCGCGGTGAAATCCGCCGCCGGGTAGAACACCACCCCCACCGCCGGATCGAACACCAGCACCCCGCCCCGCGACCGCCGCAGCAGCACGACGAAGTGCTGCTGGGTCATGTGCAGGATCACCCGGCCCCGCAGGCGGTGCAGCGCCGATGCGTCCAGTTGCACCGCGCGGGCCTGAATCCCGATCTCTTCCTCGAAATACCGCCGCAGCGCATCGAGGCTCGACCCCGTGCGGTCGCCGTCAAGGAACTCGGCCGCCTGGACCGGATCGCCCCGCCGCCCCAGCATCGCGGCCACCGTCAGCGCGCAGGCGACGCCGCAGTCGGTGCGGCTGGTCTGCATGACGAACCGCCGGCGGTGCCGGATCAGCGTGGCCGGAACCGTGGCCCAGAACAGGCTAGATCGCAGCATTCTTGGCCATCAGGAAGCTGAACAGCGACTGCCGCCCCAAAGGAAAGCTCAGATGCACCACCGCGCCGGGCAGGTGGGCGATGCGGTCGGCCTGGTCGGCGCGGACCTCGATCACCACCTGGCTGACCACGCCGCGCTTGATGATCTTGTCGGCCAGCGAGGCGTTGCCCAGGCGGATGCCCAGCTCCTGCGTGTCGACGGTCGACACGTCGCGCCCCACCAGCATCGCCTCGAAGACGATCTCGGCCCCGGTGCGGGTGTCGCTGATCGATCCGCGCACCGGCTGACCCGGCTTCAACACCACCGCGTGGCGGTTTTCCAGGAACCCGATGATCTCGTTGCCCGGATGATGCGCCTGCGACCCGAAGCCTTCGGGCAGCGAGATGTCCGCTGTCACCAGCACCGGCACCCCCTGCGCGTCATAGGCGCGCAAGCCGGGTACGCTGAGCCGTTCCTCCGGCAAAGCCGACAGTGCCACGAAGACCGAAACCACCTCCACTGCCCCGATCACCTCGCGGTCGCGGTAGACTTGCGCAACGTCCAGCCCGATGCCGCGCAGCGCCGTGGCGATCGCCCCGGGGTCGGCAGGCAGCGCCAGCACCGCCCGGCGCGCGCCATGCGTCACCGTCACCTCGCCCGACGCCGCGGCGCCGTAGATCAGCAGCGACAGCCCCGCCAGCGGCTCGGACGTCGCCAGCATCCGCAGCGCGTCGGCCTTGGCCACCTCGGCCCGGCTCGCCTGCATCGTGCGCATGTCCACCGAGACGCCGCTGGCCACCGCCACCTGCGGCAGCTGCGCCTTGGCGAGATACTTGGCCTCGGCCTCGGCCCGGCGGCTGTCGCGCAGCGTCACCAGGTCGGCGATCTGCTGCTCCTGATCGGTCACGCGCTTTTCGAGGATGGCGATCTCGGCCTCGTCGATGGCGTTCGAGAACGTCAGGTCGTTTCGCGCCTTCACCATGTCGAGGATCATCTTGTCGGTCGAAAACGTCGCCCCCTTCGAGGTGATGACCGACAGCCGGTCGCTCTGGATTTCCTCCAGCATCGTCGCCAGCCGCTGCGCCGGCAGGGCCGAGACCTCGCCCGAGCGTTTCACCAGTTCCTCCAGCCGCGCCAGCTGCGCCATACGTTCCTCGTTCAGCGCGTCGATGTGGCCAAGGCTGGCGACGGTGAAGGCCTGAAGCGCCTCCAGCGTCTCGATGGTATCCGCCAGCAGCGCGTTGCGGGCGGCCAGCTGTTCGACCGTCGCCATGCGCTTGGCCCGGTCGCGTTCCAGGTCGGTCTCGATCTTCGAGACCTTTTCCAGATGCTCCGCCTCGACCTTGGCCAGTTCGGCATACATCGTGCCCAGCAGCAGCGCGTTCTCGGCCACCGCCTCTGTCGAAGTCACCGCGCTGACAATGTCGCCGGGCTGAAAGCTGCCCCCTTCGGCGGGGAAATGCAGCACCGTCCCCGCTTCGCCCGCGCGCAGCGTGCGCACGCCACCGGGGCTGACGATCAGGCCGAAGCCATCCACCGCGAAAGAGACCGGGATATAGAAGACCCCCATCGCGGCGAGGATCAGGCCCAGGGACACCGACAGCAATTTCATGAGGCAAGACCTTGTCGCAATGGCCCGATCATACTCCCGCGACGGCGGCGAGGCAATTCTCGCCGCCGCCCGCCCGGTCAGAACCCGGCATCGAATTCGTCGAGCCCGGCTGCCAGGTCGGCCCCGGCCGCCGCGGCCTCCTCGCCGCCGCCCGAGCCGGCATCCAGCGCGCAGGCATCGCCGCCACAGGCATCGTCGCCCCCCGCGCTATCGGCGCCGCAGGCAAAGCCCGGGCCTGGCAGGCTCTCGTCCCCTTCGTTGCCCTCGTCGAACTCGTCGCCCTCGTTGCCTTCGTCGCCTTCGTCGTTCTCGTTCCCTTCGTCGCCTTCGTTGCCTTCGTTGCTTTCGTTGCCCTCGTCGCCTTCGTCGTTCTCGTCGTTCTCGTCGCCTTCGTTGTTCTCGTTATCCTCGTCGTTTTCGTCACCTTCATCGTCCTCGTCGCCCTCGTTGAGCTCGTTGCCTTCGTCGCCTTCGTCGCCGGGCTGGTCGCCCCCGTCTTCATCGCCTTCGTTGCCCTCGTCGCCTTCATCGCCCTCGTCGTCCTCGTTGCCTTCGTCGCTTTCGTTGCTCTCGTCGCCTTCGTCGCCCTCGTTGTCCTCGTTGGATTCGTTGCCCTCGTCGCCTTCGTCGTTCTCGTCGCCCTCCAGGCCCTCGTTGCCTTCGTCGCCCTCG
>JAGRMS010000105.1 GCA_020441135.1 Pseudooceanicola sp. | reverse complement strand
CTTCAGAAATACTCCCGCCGGAGGCCATCGCGCGGCACGCGCGATTCTTGTGCTCTCCGGGGAAAGCGGCCCGGTCGCCCGGGCCGCGCCGTCTCAGTAGCCGGCCCCGGCGGCGGCCAGCAGGTCTTTCAGCCGGGCGTGGACCGCGGCGACGTCCATGCCGGAATACCGCTCGCTGACGCGCTTGTGGAATTCCTCGGTCAGCGGTTTCGCCGCCTCGGCCCAGGCGGCCTTTTCGTCGTCGGTCAGGCTGTAGACGGTCTGGTCGGCCATCCCCATCAGCTTGTCCCGCGCGGCGATTTCGGTCTTTGCCCAGCCCGCATTCACCTTCTCGGACCATTCGGGCGTGCAGTGCGAGTCGATCGCCGCCTTGCCCTTGTCCGACAGCGCGTCATAGAAGGCCGGGTTGATAACCTGCGCCTGCGCGGTGACGTAGAAGGGCGCGTCCATGTGGTAGGTCAGCACGCTTTCGGCCTTGATGACAAACAGATCCCAGGGCCAGGTCACGCCGTCCACCACGCCGCGTTCCGCCAGTTCGCGGATTTCCGGCAGGGTCGCCTGCACCGTCGCGCCGCCCGAGTTGGTGACAACCAGCGAAGTGCCGGGCCCGGCGGGACGGATGCGCATGCCGGACAGGTCGGCGGGGGTACGGACCTCTTTCCCCTTGGTGTGGACGGTGCCCGGGTGGTGCATCGTCACCAGGCAGACCTTGACGTCGGGCATCTCGGTCGCGGCGTATTCGGCATACCACTCGTGCAGCACCTTGGCGCCGGCGGTGGAGTTGGCGAAGGTGAACGGCAGTTCGATCAGCGACCAGAGCGGGAAGCGCCCGCCCGAGTAGCCGGGCGCGACCATTGCCATCTCGACGATGCCGTCGGCGGCCATGTCGTAGTGATCGGGCGCGGCACCAAGCTGCTGCGCCGGATAGACGTTGACGTCGATCTCGCCCTCTGACGCCGCCTCGACATCGGCGGCCCATGCCTCCAGGTCGGCGACCAGCGGGTGCATCGGCGGAATCCAGAGCGACCATTTCATCTCGGTCGCCTGGGCCGCCCCGGCGGCCAGCGTGGCCGCGCAGGCGGCGGCAAGCCATGTGTTCATTGCGTTTCCTCCCTCATCGCGGCGCGGGTCTCCCGGCCGTTATTAAATATGTTAAATGAAGGTGGGAGCGCCTGTCGAGTCCTATTGCGCGCGGGCCTTGTATTCGTCGCGCAGGGTCTTCTTCGAAATCTTGCCGGCGCCCGTCAGCGGCAGGGCGTCGCGGAATTCCATCGAGCGGGGCGACTTGTAGGCGGCGATGCGCGCGCGGCAGAAGGCGACGAGTTCGGCTTCGGCCGGGGCATCGCCCTTCGGCACGATCACCGCGTGGACGCGTTCGCCCCAATGCGCGTCGGGCACGCCGACCACGGCCACCTGGGCCACGCCGGGGTGCAGGCCCAGCACGTTCTCGACCTCGAGCGAAAAGACGTTCTCGCCGCCGGTGATGATCATGTCCTTGATGCGGTCGACGATGAAGACGAAGCCCTCGGCGTCCATCCAGGCCGCGTCGCCGGTGTGCATCCAGCCGCCGCGCAGGGCCTCGGCGGTGGCCTCGGGCATGTTCCAGTATTCCTTCATCACCATCGGCCCGCGCACCAGGATCTCGCCCACCTCGCCGCGCGGCAGCTCCGTGCCGTCGGGCCCGGCGATGATGATCTCTTCATTCGCCACCGGCTGGCCGCAGGATTTCATCCGCTCGCCCGCCGTCGCCGGGTCGCGCCATTCGGGCGGCAGCAGGGTGCCGAGCGGCGAGAGCTCGGTCATGCCCCAGCCGTGCAGGAACTTCAGCCCGGGCCAGAGCGCGATGGCCCGGCGCAGGGTCGCATCCGGCATCGGCGCGGCGCCGAACTGGATCTGGCGCAGGGACGTGGCGTCGAACGGCTCCTTTTCCGCCAGGTTCACCAGCATCTCGACCATCGTCGGCACGATGCAGATGTGGGTGACGCCGTGGCGCTGGATCAGGTCGAGGCAGAGGCGGTCCCGGAAGGACGGCATGAATACATGGGTGCCCGTCGCCATGGTCAGCGAGTAGGTCGACATGCCGTCGGTCAGGTGGAACATCGGCGCGGCGTGCAGGTAGACACTGTCGCGGGTATAGCCCACGCCGTTCAGCGCGTTCATCGCGTTGGTGGAGAGGTTGTCGTGGGTCAGCACCACGCCCTTGGGCAGGCCG
This sequence comes from Pseudooceanicola sp., assembly GCA_020441135.1. Classification (GTDB taxonomy): domain Bacteria; phylum Pseudomonadota; class Alphaproteobacteria; order Rhodobacterales; family Rhodobacteraceae; genus Seohaeicola_A. The sequence continues at coordinate 11,489 of JAGRMS010000105.1, read as the reverse complement.
GAACTGCCGCCGGTGTAGAAGATGCCCGCCATCTCGCCCCCGCCGCGCAGGCGGTCGGGGATCGGGGCGGTGTCGGCGATCATCCGTTCGTAGTCCTGGCCAAGCGGCACGATGGTCATGCCATCGACGGCATCGCCCAGCGCCTCGAAAAGCGCCTTCTGGCTGTCGTCGTATAGCAGGGCAACCGCACCGGAATCGCGGATGATATGGGCAAGCTCCGCCGCCGCGAGGCGCGTGTTCAGCAGGACCATCGCCGCCCCGGCCCAGGGCAGGGCGAAGTGCAGCTCGAAATAGGTATCCCCGCCCGAGGCGAGGATCGCCACCCGGTCGCCGTCCTCGATGCCCAGCGCCCGGATCGCCCCCGCCGCCCGCGCCACCCGGTCGCGCACCTCGGCCCAGGTGCGGCGCCGGTCGCCGTCGATGGTGGCGATGCCGTTCGGATTGATCTGCGCCGCCCGTTTCAGGGGCTGGGTCAGGTATGCGGTCATGATGCTCCTCCGTCGCGCGCATGATCCTTTGACGCGACGGGAAAGGCAATATTTAATTCGTTAAGTTAAATGGGTATCGACAGGCTGGAGCAGCAGCGAAAAATCATCGGCGGCGACCAGTCGGCGGACTTCGGACGGCACACAGTTTCCGCTGCCCGCGTAATCCTTGTGCGCGGCGCGAGCCTGCGGATTCGACAGCAGGTAGAAGGTCGGGTGCAGCGTGCGGACGTGCAACTCGATGAACAGAAAAAAGTCGGCGTCGCCTTTCGTCGCCATGTCGACAGGCCAGCGCGTGATTTCGGACGGTCTATCCACGAATTGCCGAGTCTTGACTTCGATTGACAATGACCGGCCACCAACAACAGCGATGGCATCATGTCCCGGGGCGCCCTCGGGACTGATATAGGCAGCGATGCCCAAGGTGTTGAGCTTGGCCACCGCGAGCATCTCGCCCAAGGTTCCAGCCTGAAGAGGCGACAGCTTTTTCAAAGGCCCGCCAAGATTGGCGATAAAAGTGTCACCCTTTACCCGCCCTTCCTGGGCCGCCCGCGCGCCTTGACCGGCGAGGCGGGTTTCAGTTCGGCCGGCAGCACGCCCGGCGCGGGAAGGTCAAGCTCGATACCCGACAGCTTTTCGTCCAGTTCCACCAACAGGTTCTGCAACTGGATCAGCTTCTCGGTCCCCAGCGCCTTCTTGATCGAGCGATAGACCGCGCGGCATTCCGGCGTCACCCAGTCGTGCAGGGCCAGCCCCCGGTCGCTGAGCGACACCAGCATCCGGCGCATGTCGCGGGGGTCGGACTGGCGGTTGACGTAGCCGCGCTTTTCCAGGTCGGCGACGATGCGCGACAGCGAGGGGAACAGCAGCGCGGTGACACGGCTGAGTTCCGACATCTCGACCTCGCCCAGCGAGCAGACGGTCCAGATCACCCGCCACTGCGGTTCGGTCAGGTCGTATTTGGTCAGGACCGAGCGGAAACTGCCCATCACCCGCTCGCGCGCGCGCACGATCGACAGCGGGAGGGCTTCGACCACCTCCTCGCGGCGATGATCCAAGGTGTCTTCCTTCGGTTTCGGATCTGTCGTCATGGACCTGCGGTTTTCCGGTTGGCGATGCTTAAGACTGAAGCGCGTCCATAAATCAAGGCTGCGTGCGGGCCAGCAGCCAGCGCGCGGGGGTCCAGAAGGCGTCGTGGGTGGCCCGGTGCGCCCGTTCCAGGTCGGCGATGGTCAGCGGCAGTCCGCGGGTCTCGGCCCAGAACAGGGGGCCGCCGGTGGTCGCCGGAAACGCCCCGGCCTCGACCAGCGCCAGGTCGATATCGCCGGGACGCAGGGCCGCGCCATCCTCCAGCGCGCGCGCCGCCTCGTTGACCATGGCGAGTCTGGAGCGGTCGCCTGCCTGCCGGATGCGGGCGACAAGGCCGGTGGGTCCGGTGCAGACCGGCAGGAAACGCAGGCGGCGCAGCAGGGCCATCGCGGCAGCAAGGGCGGCGGGGTCGGTGGTGTCGTCGCGCAGGACTTCGAGCAGCCGCCGACCCGGAACCGGGGCGGTCAGGTTGACCGCGCCGGTGCCGTCGGTGGCGAGCGACAGGCCGGAGCCGGGAGCGATCCCCGCTTTCGCGGCGGCTTGACGGAGGGTGTCGGCAAGGGCGTCGCTGCCGTGGATCGTCGCGGTCTGGACCGGCGCGGGACGGGGGAGACCGGGCACCCGTTGGGCGGCGCGTTCGGCGAGGAAAAGATGGCGCAGGGCGGCGCTCTCGTCGCCCATCAGCAGGCCGATGAAGTCGGCGTATTCCCCGGCCAGCGCCGTGTCGGCTTCGGTGGCCGCCGCGCGCAGGATCGAGGCGACCGCCAGATTGGACGCACGGCGACTGGGGCGGTCGAGGGTTTCGAGCGACCTGACTGCCTCGGCGTCGAACGGCGCGACCGGGCGGTCGCGCAGCCTTGGCAGCGGGCCTTGCATCGTTTGGGCAAAAGCAATGGCGGCGGCGCGGGTGTCGCCGTCGCAGAGGCTGTCGAACAGCGCCGTCCCGGCAAGCTCCGGGGCGGCGACGATCTCGGCGCCCACGATCATCCGGGCGGCGCGTTCCGCCCCCACCGCGCGCGGCAGGCGCACGGTGCCGCCCGCGCCGGGGATCAGGCCGAAGTTGGTCTCGGGCAGGCCGACGCGGGCATTGGCCGAAGCCACCCGGGCATGGCAGCCCAGCGCCAGCTCGAGCCCGCCGCCGAGAGCAAAGCCTTCGATGGCGGCGACGACCGGCTTGGTCATCGCCTCGATGAACGGGATGATATGCCCGTGCAGGCTGGGAGCAGCCATCGCGGTGCCGCGCCCGAACTCCTCGAGATCCGCACCGCCGCAGAAATTGCCCCCGGCGCCAATCACCACGACCGAGTTGGTCCCGGGGTCCAGTTCCGCCGCCAGCAATTCGCGCACCAGCCCGGCGCGGATCCCGTGTACAATGGTGTTCAGCGGCGGATAGTCCATCACCAGCACGCGGGTGGCGCCGTCCTGCTCTGCCCGGACCGTTCCCGGCCTGTCCATCGCGGTCATGCCCGGCCCACGGTCGGCTGGAAGATCGCCCGCGCCTCGCCCTTCCACGGCACGGTGTCACGGTTCCAGATCATCACGTCGAGCTCGCGGAATTTCCATTCACCGTTCTCGACGGCGCAGAGGTTGTTCCAGTGGCCCAGCGCATAGATGTAGGTGCGTCCCGAATCGACGCATTTCTGGGTGATCGTCCAGTAGGCCCGCACCCGAGCGCCGCCCTCGGCCCGTTCGTAGAGGAACTGCGAGGCCAGGTGCTGTCGCCCGACAAACCAGCTGGGGCGGCCGTACCAGAGCTCGTCCAGCAGGGCGCGGATGTTCGCCTCGCCCGCGCAACGCCCCTGCGGCGGATGGATCAGCGCGCCGTCGGCGGTGAAGCAGGACAGCACCTGTTCGGCGTCGCCCGTGTTCAGGCCCCAGCAATAGCGGGCGAACAGCTCCTGGATGTCCAGCCGCTCCTCCGCGCTCAGTCTTTCGCCCATGCCAAACCTCCCAGCTTCTGCGCGCCGGAAGTTTAACAAGTTTATTTTCCTTGGCAATCGCAGAGCGCGGAGGTGGCGGCCGGTGTGACCGTCCCGAACGCGGCGAACGGCCCCTGGCATGCCCGGCTTTGCGCCGGCGCCTTGAGCCGCACCCGCGGCTCGACGACCGAAGCGCGCCCGAAGCCTGCCCCACCCCGCACCGATGCGGCCGCGTTGGACGCGGAGGGCCTTGCAATGCCTTGGCGGACCCGCATGCCGATCCCGCGCGCAGACCGAAATGAGGAGCGAGGCCGCTGCCGTCATGGCATTCGATCCCGGGCAAACGCAAACCCAGCTTGCGGGCAGCAAGGCGCAACCAAGTGCCCCTGCCCTGCCTCGAACCTATACAAAGGTTCGCAATTGCCTTAAGGGCGGCTGGCTGTGCGCCCTTGTCGGCGCGAAACCCACCCGCTCGCCGACCTGTATCACCCCGAGCGGTTTCCGAAAGTGATGTGCCCAATGCACCCTGCCCTTCGCGCGGCCCTCGATGACCGTGGCTACACCACGCTGACACCGGTTCAGACATCGGTGCTCGACCCCGCCTTGACGGGTCGCGACCTGCTGGTTTCGGCGCAAACAGGCTCGGGCAAGACGCTGGGCTTCGGCCTTGCCATCGCGCCCACGCTCCTGGGGGACAACGATGCTTTCGCGCCGGACGCCACACCGCTGGCCATCGTCATCGCCCCGACGCGCGAACTGGCCTTGCAGGTCAAACGGGAACTCGGGTGGCTCTACGCCAAGGCGGGAGCGGTCCTGGCCTCATGCGTCGGCGGCATGGACATGCGCGACGAACGCCGCGCGCTGGAACGCGGGGCGCATATCGTCGCCGCCACGCCGGGACGGCTGCGGGACCACATCACGCGCGGCTCCATCGACCTCTCGGCCGTGCGCGCCGTCGTCCTCGACGAGGCCGACGAGATGCTCGACCTCGGCTTCCGCGAGGAGCTTGAATTCATCCTGGAACAGTTGCCCCCGGACCGGCAGACCCTGCTGTTCTCGGCCACCGTTCCACCCGCCATCGCCGCCCTTGCGAAAGGCTACCAGAACAACGCCGAACGGATCGTCGCCAAGTCCGAAACGCCGCAGCATGACGATATCGATTACCGCGCGCTGATGGTGCCCGAACGCGATGTCAACAACGCGGTGATCAATACATTGCGGTATCATGAAGCCCCCAGTGCGCTGGTCTTTGCCAACACACGCGCCACGGTCAACCGGCTGGCGGCGCGGCTGTCCAATCGGGGTTTCAACGCGGTGGCGCTGTCGGGCGAACTGTCGCAGTCCGAACGCACCCACGCATTGCAGGCCATGCGGGACGGGCGCGCGCGGGTCTGCGTCGCGACCGACGTGGCGGCGCGCGGCATCGACCTGCCCAGGCTCGATCTCGTCGTGCATGCCGAGCTGCCCTCCAACCAGGAGACCCTGCTGCACCGCTCCGGTCGCACGGGCCGGGCCGGGCGCAAGGGCGTCAGCGTGCTGATCGTCACGCCGCGCACACAGAAGAAGGCCGAGCGCCTGCTGGGGTGGGCCAAGGTCAGGGCCGAATGGGGCAGTGCTCCCTCGGCCGCCGACGTCCGCGCGATGGATGAAGAGCGACTGTTTTCGGACCCGGCCTGGCAGGAGCCGACAACCGAGGAAGAGCAGGCGAGCGTGCAGCGGCTTCTCGGCGTCTTCTCGCCCGAGCAGGTCGCCGCCGGATACCTGCGCCTGCTGCACACGCTGCGCGCCCCTCCCGAGGAGCTGGCCGAGTTGGATGGCAAGCCGGAACCCGTCCGGGATTTCGGCCCCGCGACGTGGTTTGCCGTGTCGGGCGGTCGCGACGCGGGCGCCGAGCCGCGTCGCCTGTTGCCGATACTGTGCAAGGCGGGCGGCCTGTCGAAGGAGGACATCGGCGCAATCCGGGTTCAGAAAGACCAGAGTTTCATCCAGATCCGCAACGAGGCCGTCGCGGGTTTCCTGGCGGCCGTCGGCGAGAGGATGGTGCTGGAAAAGGGCGCGCAGCTCACCCAACTGGCTTCGCCGCCCGAAGTCGCACCCAGGGGGGCGGGGCTCGGGAGGGGGGCCGCCGGGAGCAAGGCCCCCGGCGCCAAACCGCCGCGCCCCAAGGCGCCGGAGTCGGGCGGACAGGAGCCTGCCCTGGCGAAGAAGCCAGTTGGAAAACGCGAATACCGCGCAAACGATGGCGACAAGGACACTGTCGCCCGCGCCCCGGCAGAGTCCGACCCTGCCGCGAGGCCAAACCGCAAACCCAAGGGTCCGCCGCCGCCCAAGGGCAAGCCGAACAGCAAGAAAAACCGCGCGCGCGCGGCTGCGGCCGGGTCAGGCAAAGTGCCGGGAAAAACCGCGAACAAGGCCGGCGCCGCCAAGCGGAAGCCGAAAGGCTCCAGGCCGACGCGCGATGGATCGTAGAAGACGAAACACCGGTTCAGGGTTCGGGTCGCCGCTTTTCAACCAATGAAGGGGGAGACCGCGGTGCCGACGGTCGTGCGGGGCGCAGCACGCTGGCGATCCGTTCCTCGGTCCGTCGTGCCGTCTTCTATGTCCATCGTCTCGTTGGAGCGGACCCTAGAGCCAGGTGGCGGAAGAATCCGGCGGCAGGTCACGCAGGACCGGCCCGGCCTTCCTTGCCCCTGACATGGGGCGCGCGGCCCTGGAGGGGCGCCAATCCATCACCTTCACCTCGGATGGTCTGCAAAGTCTCGCATGGATGGCTGGGAAGGTAGGATTCGAACCTACAACCTGCGGTACCAAAAACCGTTGCGCTACCGTTGCGCCACTTCCCAAGCTCGAGGGGGTAATTATGCTGACCGGCGCGGCGGCGCAAGACCTGAAATGCGTTGGCAAACCGGAGAGTTTGACGGGGTGTTCCGGGGGCTGCCGAGGGCGGTTTTCGGGTGTCCTGAAAAATATCCTAGCTAGGACGGGGGGTCAACATATTGTTTCTACACAAAAAACGCAGAGAGTGCATCTGGGGCGCCGATTTGACCCGGGGTTTTGGGCCCCCACGGACAGGTCGTTTGCCGTTCCGGGGCAGAACGCGACGACGATGCATATCGGAGAGGTGGTACCGCCTTCCCGGCTTGAACGGGAGACCTCTGGATCCACAATCCAGCGCTCTAACCAACTGAGCTAAGGCGGCACTTGCGGGGCATTTAGCCAAGCGGTCCCGCGATTGCAAGGGCTAGTGCGCCGCCTGTGACCGCACGTCCGGTCAGCGGCGGGCCAGAACCGCCAGGCTGACCCCCAGCAGGACCAGCGCCAGGCCCGCCGCGAAACCTGCCGTCAGCGGCTCGTCCAGCAGCGCGTGCCCCACCAGGACGGCGGTGACGGGCGAGAGGCCCATGAGGATCGTCGCCTCGGATGCGCGGGCGTGTTTCAGGGCGGAGAGCCAGAGCAGGTAGCCCGCCCCCGACGACAGGCCGATGAACAGCACAAGGCCCCAGGCCGACAGCGGCAGGGCAGGCAGCGCGGTCAGCGGCGATTCGAGCAGGGCGCCGGGGATCAGCGCGAGGACGGCGGCCATCATCGCCAGGGTGCCGACCTGGAGCGTCGGGTAGCGTTGCAGGTAGGGCCGGTAGAACACCGCGCAGAAGGCCCCCGACAGGGCGGCTGCCAGCACCATCAGGGTGCCGGTGAGGCTTGCGGGCAGTTCCCCCAGCCCGAGGCAGATCGCGATGCCCGCGATCGAGACCCCTGCCCCGGCCAGCCGCATCAGGCTGAGCCGTTCGGAACCAAAGAGCGCGCCCAGCAGGATTGTGAGGATCGGGAAGGTGGCGAAGAGCACCGACCCCTGCGCCGCGCTGACGTGATGCAGCCCGGCATTCAGCAGGGCGATCAGCACCCCGAACTGCACGATGCCAAGGCCCAGCACCGGCCATCGGTCTGCCCGCAACAGCGGCGCGGGGGCAAGGCGCAGGAAAAAAGGCGTCAGCACCGCCACCCCCACCGCATAGCGCAGCAGCGCCAGGGTGAAGGGGGCCACCTGCCCCGCCAGCGCCCGCGTCGCCACCATCGCCAGCCCGACCTGCACGCCGGTCAAGGCCGCCGCCGTCAGCCCGAACGCGCGGCTCACAACGTGATGGTCCAGGTCTGCTCGACCAGGTCGACCCCGAAGGACCGCACCGGGCGGCTGTCCATCAGCTGCCAGCCCGTCGCGGCATAAAGCGCGCAGGCGGCCCTGTGGCTTTCGTGGGTCCAGAGCGTCATGTCGCCATAGCCGTGATCGCGGGCGAAGTCCGTGCAGGTCTTGAGCATCCGCCTGCCCAGCCCCTGCCCCCGCGCCGAGGGCGTCAGCAGGAACATCCGCAGCTTGGCCGTGCTCGCCCCCGCCGAGACGCAGAAGATGCAGCCGACCCTGTCGCCGTTGCGCTCGGCGATCCAGCCGGCCTCGCGCGCGGGGTCGTGGTTGGCGTTGAAGTCGGCGAGGATCGCCGCCACCAGCTCGCCAAAGCTGTCGTCGAAGCCTTCGTCGCGGGCGTAGCTTACGCCATGCGCGCGCACCACCCAGGCGGTGTCGTCGGTGCGGAAGGGGCGCAGGATGGTCTCGGTCATGACGGCAGATGAACGCAAGGCGGGTTGATTCTCAAGACGTTGCGGTCTAGCAGAAGCCGTTCATCAGGGAGCGCCCGCCATGGGGATCAACACCGAACGCGACATGGAAGCCAATCTGCAGATCGGCCCGACCGACAAGGGCATGGTGCGGCTGTTCATCGAAGCGCAGGGCGTCGAGATCCCGATGGACTTCGACCCCGAGGAAGCCGAGGAAATCGCTGAGGAAATCCGCGCCGCAGCGGTGGCGGCGCGCGGGATCAGGCGATGAAGGTCGGGTCGCGCAGCGCCTGAAGCCGCCGCGCGGCGTGGACCGCGAACTTCTGCACCAGCACCTTGCGCCGCGCCGGGGCGAGTTTCGTCTCTTCCGGCATCCTGATGATTTCCGCATCGAAACTGTCGCCGACGATCAGCCCGGTGCCCATCGGCAAGAGGTCGGTCGGAAACTCTGTATCCACCGCCCAGAAGTAGCGGTCGCACCAGTCGAGGTAGCCCTGCCACTTGGCGTCGGACTGAAAGTCGGCGCGGCTCGACTTGCACTCGATCACCCAGAGCTCTCCCTTCGGGCCCAGCCCCACCACGTCGACGCGCTTGCCGCGGTCGGGCACGAACTCCTCCACCGCCGCGAAGCCGTAGCTGAACAGCAGGCGGCTGACGCCACGGGCGAGCAGCTGGCCGGGTCTGGGTTGGGGTGTCTGCATCGGCAGGTTCATTGGGAAATGATGAACAATCCGTGAACATTTTGCAAGGGGGAGGGAATCGGTTGACATGATACCTTTTGGTATCGCATTAACGTGAAACCAAAAGGTATCACGTTTGGACACCCCATGACCGACCTTACCCAGAACTGCTTTCGCGCCCTCGCCGATCCGACCCGGCGCGACATCATCCAACTGCTGGCCGGGACCGAGATGACGATTGCCGAGGTCTCGAGCCATTTCGACATGACCCGGGCGGCGGTGAAGAAGCACCTGTCGGTGCTGTCGGACGGCGGCCTGATCGAGGTCCAGGCGCGGGGGCGCGAGAAGGTGAACCGATTGAACCGTCACGGCATGGCGCCCGTGCTGAGCTGGCTGGAATACTTCGACAGCTTCTGGGACGACCGCCTTGCCGCCCTGAAAACAGCCATCGAGAAGGACAAGTCATGACGACATTGCACAAGTGCATCTACCTGAAGGCCGAACCGAAGGAGGTCTGGGCCTGGCTGACCGAGCCGGAGAAGCTGGCGGAGTGGTTCCACAAGCCGAAGGCGCCGCTGGCGGCGGGCAAGCGGCTGGAGCTGTTCGGGACCACATCGGGCGATCTGCTGATCTGGGGCGAGGTGCGCGTGGCGAAGCCCTACGAGTACCTGGAGTACACCTTCGAGATCAAGCACATGCAGGGCGCGGACAGCGTGGTGAAATGGACGCTGGACAAGGTTCCGGGCGGCACGCGGCTGACGATGGAGCATTCCGGCCTGGCCGATACGGGGCCGCAGTTCGACGTGGCGGTCATGCTGGACGAGGGCTGGGAAGAGCACATGGCGCGGATGCGCAAGGGGCTGCACCTGGTTGCTGCCTGAGGCCCTTGCCGAAGCGATCCGCCGCGCCTATCTGTTGGCGTGGCGGGTTCTGCCCTTCGCGTGCAAGGTTGCATTCCGGTGGCCTTAAACACATCCGAGGGAGCTGGCTCTGGTCGGACCCTGGTCCGTCTACCTGGCGCCCACCTGTACACACAGGTCCTCGGGAATCAGTACCCCACGGTTGCCTGGTGGTCCCGCCGCTTTTCCACCGCGACCGGCACGGGTTGGCCGCCTTCGGGCGGATCGTCCCTGTCGGCCATCGCCATGATCGCCCAGGCGAACTGGACGCCCGCGAAGACGATGCCGTTCATCACCCAGAGCATCAGCACCGCCAGCAGCGCCGAATCCGACCGCGCGACGAGGCCGCCGAGCCCGGCGACGTCGGCCCGGAGCAGCATCGCGACAAAGGCCGCCGAGATGGCGAACCCGATGGCGCAGTGGCGGATGTAAAGGCGGACGAGTCGCGGCATGGGTGGAGTGTAGCATCCTCGCCCGCCCGGTGTCCTGTGACATTGCGGCCCGTCGGGGGATTACGCTAATCTGGCCCGAACATGGGAAAATCCCCTGTGAAATCAGGGCCGGGAGCGGCAATGCGGGACACCATCGAGGCATTGATCGGCAAGATCGCGCTGGGCGACCGCAAGGCGTTCTCGGCGCTCTACGACGCCACCTCGGCGAAACTTTTCGGGGTTGCCCTGCGTATCTTGAATGACCGCGCCCGGGCCGAGGACGTGGTGCAGGAAACCTACATGAAGATCTGGCGCCATGCCGGCCGCTATGGCGCCAACGGACTTAGCCCGATGACCTGGCTGATCACCATCGCCCGTAACACCGCCATCGACCACCTGCGCCGGGTGCAGGGGGGCGATGACGCGGGGCTGGACCGGCTGACCGACCGGGGCGCCACGCCGGAGGAGACGGCAGAGGCGCGGTCCGAGGCGGCGCGGATCGTCGCCTGCATGGGCGAGTTGGAGCCGCAGAAGGCCGACGCGGTGCGCTGGGTCTACCTGAACGGTCTAAGCTATGCCGAGCTGGCGCAGAAGCTCGACGCGCCGCTGAATACGGTGCGGACCTGGCTGCGGCGGGCGCTGATCTCGCTGCGGGAGTGCATGGCGCGATGACCGGCGAAGAGGATATGCGCGCGGCGGAATACGTGCTGCGGCTGCTGACGCCTGCGGAAGAGGCGGCGTTCGAGCGGGACATGCGCGCGGACGCGGCGCTGGAGGGCGAGGTGGCGGCCTGGGTGGTGCATTTCGAGGGGCTGAACCAGTTCTTCACCCCGCGCCCGCCGCGCCGGGCGGTCAAGGCCGGGCTGATGGAGCGGCTGTTCGGCGAGAAGCCGGTGGTCGTGCCCCTCTGGCGCCGGGTCTGGGTCTGGCAGGGCGTCAGCCTCGCGTCGCTGGCGCTGGCGGCGGGCCTCGGATTCCTGGTGCTGACGGCGGACCAGGCGCCGCCGGGCAGCGTCGCCTATGTCTCCGAGATCGTGTCCGAGGACCAGAGCCTGCGCCTGCTGGCGGTCTACGACCCGAGCCTCGGGGCGCTGCGGATCAACCGCACGGCCGGGGCCGCGCCGTCGGGGCGGGTGCTGGAACTCTGGGCGATCCGCGGCGACGCCGCGCCGGTCTCGCTCGGGGTGCTGCCTGCGGAGGCCGGGGCCACGGTGCCCCTGCCCGAGGTGTATCGCGACGGCGCGGGCCTGATCCTCGCGGTCAGCGAGGAGCCGCCCGGCGGCTCCACCAGCGGCGCGCCGACCGGGGCGGTGCTGGCCGTGGGCGAGGCGGTGGGGCTGTAGCGTTCGGCGCGGCCCCCCTCCCCCATCCCCTCCCC
>JAGRMS010000007.1 GCA_020441135.1 Pseudooceanicola sp. | reverse complement strand
AGTCGATCCAGGAACTGGCCGCCGAGGAAGAAGCCCGCGGCGAATTCGAGATCTCGGAACTGTTCGACGATATCGGCGGTGCCGCCGACGAAGACCGCGGGTCGGACGACGACGCCCGGGGCTAGGCCCCGCCGTCATCGCCAGCAACGGGACAGGGGCCGCGCCGGCACGGGCTCGGCCCCTGGTCCGTTTTGCACCCCGCCTAGGTCGGCGGCGGGCCGCAACCGACCCCAAGCGCCTGCGCGATCCTCCGCCGAGGCCAGAACCGCGCGCTTTTCAGGAAACCGATTGACGGCTAGGGTCGCCCCACCTTCGCAAACGGACCCGAGCCCGAACCATGTTCAACCGCAGAACCGCCGTCCTGATGCTGACCGCCGCCCTGACGCTGACCGCCGCCTGTGGCGGGGCCGACGAGCGGATGCGCGCCAGCACCCGCAACGCGCCCCAGCTTTACCCCAACGAAACCCCGGAACTGCGTGCCAAGATCAACCGCTGGGCCGATTACTACGCGGTCCCGCGCGATCTGGTGCAGCGGGTGGTGGTGCGCGAAAGCACGCACCGGCCAGAAGCCCGCAACGGGCCTTACATGGGGCTGATGCAGATCCACCCCCGCACCGCCCGCGGCATGGGTTTCAGCGGCACCGACAAGGGGCTTCTGGATGCCGATACCAACCTGCAATACGCCGTCAAGTACCTGCGCGGCGCCTGGATGGTGTCCGACGGCAGCTATGACCGCGCCGTCGGCTGGTATTCCCGCGGCTATTACTACGAGGCCAAAAGGCGCGGCCTGCTGGAAGAGACCGGGCTGGCGTCCTCGGGCTGACGATCACCCCCCTGCCCGAACCTGGGCCGGGCGCTTCCCGACCCTTCGCATTGTCGGTGGAGATGTCGCGTCTCCGGGCGCGATGGTGTACGGGCGCGACACCAGGTCGATCCGGATTGCAGGCTGCCGGAAATGAAAGCGGGCCGCCCCGATTCAGGGTGCGGCCCGCGATCAAGCGAACGAAACGAGGTGGTTATTCGTTCTCAAGCTCCTCGACCGCCTTTTGCAGATCTTCCTTGGAGATCTCGCGGTCGGTGACCTGGGCCAGTTCGAAGGCGTAGTCGACGACCTTGTCTTCGAAGATCGGGGCGCGCAGTTGCTGCTGCATCTGCGGGTTCTGCTGGACGAATTCGAAGAACTGGCGTTCCTGGCCCGGATACTGGCGAGCCTGGTTCATCACCGCCTGGGTCATCTCGGCGTCGGTAACCTCGATCTTGGCGGTCTGGCCCAGATGCGCCAGCAGCAGCCCAAGACGCACCCGGCGTTCGGCAAGCGTCCTGTGTTCGTCGCTGGGTTCGACCTTGTCGTGGCTGTGATCGTGGACCTCGGGGTTTTCTTCGTGCCACAGCTGGTGGGCGATCTGGCCGGCCTCGGCCGCGACCAGGCTGGGCGGCAGGTCGAACGACACCACCCCGTCCAGCGCATCCAGCAGGGCGCGTTTCATCACCACGCGGGCGGCGCCGGCGTATTCGGCTTCCAGACGCTCGGCGATCTGGGTCCTGAGCGTCGCCAGATCCTCGGCGCCGAATTTCTTGGCCAGTTCGTCGTCGATGGTCGCGGCGACCGGCGCCTTGACTTCCTTGACGGTGCAGGAAAACACCGCTTCCTTGCCGGCCAGATGCTTGGCCTGGTAATCCTCGGGGAAGGATACGGTAACGTCCTTTTCATCGCCGGCCTTGACGCCGGTCAGCTGTTCCTCGAATCCGGGGATGAAGCTGGCCGACCCCAGGACCAGCGGGTAATCCTCGGCGGCGCCACCGTCGAAGGCTTCGCCATCGACCTTGCCGACGAAGTCGATCACCACCTGATCGCCGTCCTCGGCGGCACTTCCGGCCTCGCGGGCGGCAAAGTCCTGCGCGGATTCAGCCAGCGAGGCCAGCGCCTCGTCAACGGCCGCGTCGTCGGCCTTGACCACCAGCTTTTCCAGCGTGATCGCCTTCAGGTCGACTTCGGGGATTTCGGGCAGCTTTTCATAGGACATCTCGACCTGGACGTCGTCGCCTTCCTTCCAGTCCTCGTTGGTCATCTTGACCTCGGGCTGCATCGCCGGACGGTCGCCCGAATCCTCGAAATGTTTGGACATGGCACCGTCGATGGTTTCCTGCATCGCCTCGCCGGTCAGGCGCTGGCCAAGCTGCTTTTTCAGCAGCGCCATGGGCACCTTGCCCTTGCGAAAGCCCTTCATCTCGATCTCGGGCCGGGCTTCGGCCAGCTTTTCGTTGACCTTCGCCTCAAGCTCGCCTGCGGTGACGGTGATGGCGTAGCCGCGCTTCAGACCGTCGTTCAGAGTCTCGGTGACCTGCATTTAGAATTCCCCATGAGTTCCGGGGGCGCGCGGTCCGCGTGCCCTGTCGAATTTGGGGCGTTCTATTGATCCGGGCGGGTCTGTGCAAGAGGCATTGCAGCACCCGCCCGGGTCAGGTTGCGTGACGCCCCCGCGCCCGCTGCCCGGGGTCAGAACCGCCAGAGGGCGCCGAACAGCACCGAGGTCGCATCGCGGTAGGCGGTTCCCGGCTCGGACAGTTGATACTCGCGATAGCCGAGATAGGCATCGACCCCGACCTGATCAAAGCTTTGCACCGCCCCGATCCCCATGGATTGCGACTGCGATCCGGCAACGGTCATGTCATCGCCGTCATAATAGTCGATGGACAGCGCGGTACCGCCGATGGCGAACCATTCGGCCTGATAGCCCAGCTTGCCATAGATGTAATCGCCGGTTTCCTTGCGGTTGCCGGCGCCAAGCGTGGCGTTGAAGCCCGACTCGTGCAGCATGCTGACCGATCCCATGGTGTCATGACGGGTGACGCCATTGGCGAACTTGACCCGGCTGTAGCCGACGGCCCCGCGGATCCTGGTCGCGCCGATCTCTCCGGCATAGCGCAGCGCGATGTCGGCGGTTTCGAAGTCAACCGCCTGGGCAAGAATTTCCTCGCCATAGCTGGCCGACACCGTGACCCCGCCAAAGGACGGCGTGTCATAGCGGACGCGCCCGGTCCGGCCGCCATCCAAGCTGGGGAACGCCTGGGCGACGGTGCGTAAGCTTAGCGCCCCGGCGGCGGTGCGGAACAACGCCGCACCGGCGGTATCGGCGATCGAGTTGTAGGTGACCAGCGTGGTCCCCGAAAGGTCGGAATGCGCCACCCCGTCGGTGGCATCGCTGCCCTGGCCGAGGTAGAAGGTGCCGGCGTTGTCGGTCTTCCACGAGAAATCGACCTTGCGGATGCTGGTCCGCTGCCAGTTGATGGCCTTGGGCGTGAACAGCTGGTTGGTCAGGAACGACGGCCGCAGGCCGAGCCCGGTTTCGAAGTTGAACGCGAACTCGCCCGCGGCAAAGGGTTGGCGGATCCAGAACCCGACGCGGCTGTTGGAATGGCCGTTGTCGACAACCTCGCCGAAGGTCGAGACACCGTCGTCGAAGGACAGATAGGCAGGGTCGAACTGCCCGTAGAACAGCGCATAACCGCCCGAATCGTTGTCGAAACGGAACTCGGCCGCGGCAGGCAGCGCCAGTCCCGTGGCACAGGCAGCGGCGGCAAGGAATGTGGCGCGCGAAACGGACATGGTGCTGGTGCTCCTTCTTTGAGGATC
>JAGRMS010000544.1 GCA_020441135.1 Pseudooceanicola sp. | reverse complement strand
AGCCAGCCGGCAAGGCCGATGTGATCGGGGTGGAAGTGGGTGACGATGATTTTTGAAAGCGTGATGCCTTTCAGCGGCCCTTCGAAAAGCGCGTCCCAGGTGGCCTTCGCCTCGTCGGTCTGGATGCCGGTATCGATCAGCGCCCAGCCGTTGGTATCGCGGACCAGGTAGACGTTGACGTGATCCAGCCGGTAGGGCAGCGGGATGCGCGTCCAGAGGATGCCGTCGCGCACCTCGCGCACGTCGCCAAAGGGCGGGACGGTGTCCCAGGGATAGGTGAGCGTGTCGGCGGTCATGGCGTATCCTCTTTTGCCTGCCCGCTGTGCCCGAACCGCGGGCGGATGGCAACGCGGCGGTTTGGTTGCCGGCATTTGGGCAGAACCCGGGGCCTGCGCCCGGGATCGAGGTGTTACGGCGGAAAATGCCGGGGCTTTTCCCGCCGCGCTTCGCAGAACCGGTGGACTCGTGCCGTGGCCAAGAGGCGGGATGCAGGGTGTGAACCGTAGTCATGACCAAGCCGCCGGTTGTCGAGCGATGGACGGAAGCGGGGAGGTTCCTGCGCCGCCGCGGGTCTGCCGATCTCGATAGCGGCAAGCACCGGGCCGAACCCGGACGGGCCGTCAGCGCGGTCGGGGACGCCTTGCGCCCGGCCTGACCGGCTTCGGATCGCCCGGGCGAGCCGACCGATGCAGGGGGGCGATGCCCTGCCGCCTTCGTCGCTGGGGCCAATGGCGCAACAATGGCGAACCCCCAGAGTGTTTCCGGGGAAAGGAGGAAGGGACCGGGGGCAGAACGCACCACCGGCACCCGGCGGTCGGCCTGACAGCGGCCGCAATCCTCTCTTTCCTTTCAGAGGCGCTTTTGCGAGACTTTGCCCAAGCCCCGCCCGTTGGCGGGATGATTTCTGACGTGGCAGGGCCCATATCGGCCTGAGGATTTCGATCAAGGGGAGTGTTTCGCGATGGCCGACTTCGACGCATTGGTGCGGGATTCGCAGGCGAAGGTGGCGAAGAGCCAGGCCGAGATATCGGCGATGACCAGCCGGATCGAGGCGGCGCGTGCGAAGATCGAGGCGGGCGAGCAGGCGCTCGACATAGAGAACGCCAACCTGGACGACGTTCACCGGCACACCGACGTGATGAACGCCAACATCGCCGAGCTGATCATGGGGCTGGACGATGTGACCAGCGCCTTCTCGAAGGACTTCGACGAGATGCGCAACAAGACGGGCTGGGAAAGCTTCGTCGGCATCTTTTCCAAGGCCAAGTCGGATTCGATGCGGCAGGAGCGGATGCGCATGGCCAGCATCGACGACAAGCTGCAGGATCTGATTTCCAAGTCGGACGTGATCGTCAAGCTGCTGGATGGCCAGCTGAAGATGCTGGAGGAGCAGAAGACCAAGGTGGGCGCGAACCTGTCCTCGACCCTGGATGAGCGCGAGGCGGTGGTGGGCGAACTGGAGACGCTGCGGGCGGACATCCTGGCGATGGACCCGAAGATCATCGAGCTCGAGAACAAGATCAGCATGGAGCAGGACGCCGCGGCGCGCACCAAGCTGGAGACGGACCTGGCGGCGCTGAACGCCTCCTACAACGAGATGGTGCAGCAGGAGCAGGTGAAGCTGGCGAAGTCGCAGACCCTTGAGCGCTACATCGAGAAGGGCAAGACCT
>JAGRMS010000006.1 GCA_020441135.1 Pseudooceanicola sp. | reverse complement strand
GGTCATGCAGCGGTTTGAAAGCCATCTGGTAACACTCCCTTGGGTTCCAGGTTCAAATCTCGATTGGCACTCGCTTGTGGTGAGTGCCAACACCGGGACAGGTAGGCAAAGCACCGCAGCCTGTCAACACCCGTGCCGGACGAAATGTTGTCCGCAGCCGGCCGATGCGCGCTGCTTCGCCGGTGCGAACGCATTCGGTCTTGGGGTTTGGCCGCATCGGTGCCAACTTCGACGCAGATCAACAGTCGACGGTTTGCCATGCGCAGGTTTCTCCTTGCCGCCCTTGTCGTCTTCGGCCTTGCGCCCGCCGTGGCGGCCGAGTGCCAGGGAAGCGACCTGCTGGCCGCGATGCCGGCCGAGGCCCGCGCCGGGCTTGAGGCCGCGGCCAATGCGGTGCCCTTTGCCCGCGGCAACCTGTGGCATGCCACGAAGGACGGGCAGAGCCTGACCATCGTCGGCACCTATCATTTCGAAGATCCGCGACATCTGGCGGCGCTGACCGCGCTGGCCCCCCGGCTGGACGCCGCCCGCACCCTGCTGGTCGAGGCAGGGCCCGAGGAGGAGGCCCGTCTTGTCCGGGCGCTGGGCGAGGACCCCTCGCACATGTTTATCACCGCGGGGCCGACGCTTCTGGAACGCCTGCCGCCGGACACCTGGGAACGGCTGGCCGCCGCCTTCGAGGCGCGCGGCGTGCCCGGCTTCTTTGGCGCCAAGTTCCAGCCCTGGTACGCCTCGATCGTGCTTGCAATTCCGCTCTGCGCCCTGGACGAGGCCGCACAACCCGAAGGGCTGGACGGCCTGCTGATCGACGCGGCCCTCGGCCGCGGCCTGGCGGTCGAGGCGCTGGAACCCTGGGACACGATCTTTGCGATCTTCGGCAGCTTCACCCCCGAGCAGGAGATCGACATGCTCGAATCGGCGCTGGCGATGGAGGCGCAGTCGGCCGATCTGTCCGTGACGCTGGCCGATGCCTATTTCCGCGGGGAATCGCGGCTGATCTGGGAACTGACGCGGCTCTACGCCTATGACCAGCCGGGCACCACCCGCGCCGAGGTGGACGCCGGGCTGGCGCTGATCGAGGATGTGATGATGACGCGACGCAACCGCGCCTGGATCCCGGTGATCGAGGCCGCCGCCGCCCGCGGCCCCGCCGTCGTGGCCTTCGGCGCCCTGCATCTGTCGGGCGAGACCGGGGTGCTGAACCTGCTGGCGGCTGCGGGGTGGACGATCACGCCGCTGCGGCCTTAGGCCGCCCCGGCAGGCCCGCGCCCCCGGGGCGACAAACCATGCTGACAAACCATGCCGCACCGCCTATAAGCCCGGCAAAATCCCCAGATACGACAGGTTTCCCATGACGACCCTCGTCTTCGGCCACAAATCCCCCGACACCGACTCCACCGGCTCGCCCATCATCTGGGCCTGGTATCTCTCCGAGGTGAAAGGCACCCCCGCCGAGCCGAAGCTGCTGGGCGAGCCGAACACCGAGGCCGCCTTCATGCTGAAGCGCTGGGACTTGCCGAAGCCCGCGATCATCACCGGCGTCGAGGCCGGCGCCCCCGTCGTGATCGTCGACACCAACAACCCCGCCGAGCTGCCCGCCAACATCAACGAGGCCGACATCCAGTCGATCATCGACCACCACAAGCTGGTCGGCGGGCTGGAAACGAAGGGCCCCATCGACATCACCCTCCGCCCGCTCGCCTGCACCGCCACCATCATGCACGACCTGATCGGCACCGACATGGCCGCAATGCCGAAGGCGGTGAAGGGCGCGATGCTGACCTGCATCCTCTCGGACACGCTGGAATTCCGCTCGCCCACCACCACGCCGCACGACCGCGCCGTGGCCGAAGCGCTGGCCAAGGAACTTGGCATCGAGATCCCCGCCTACGCCGCCGAGATGTTCGCCGCCAAATCCGACGTGTCCGCCTTCTCCGAGGCCGAGCTGCTGCGGATGGACTCGAAGGAATACGAGGTCGCCGGCAAGCAGTTCCGCGTCTCGGTGCTGGAAACCACCTCACCGAAGACCGTGCTCGACCGCAAGGCCGCGCTGATGGCCGCCATGCCCGCCGTCGCCGCCGAGGACGGCGCCGACCAGGTGCTGCTCTTCGTGGTCGACATCCTGAACGAAGAGGCCACGCTGCTGGTCCCCAACGACCTGGTGAAGACCGTCGCCGAGAAGAGCTTCGGCGCCACGGTCTCGGGCGATCAGGTCGTCCTGCCGGGCATCATGAGCCGCAAGAAGCAGATCATCCCGGCGCTGACGCTGTGAGCGGAGCACTCGTGAAGAAACTGGCAATCGTCTTCGCCCTGCTGGCCATGGCTGGCTGCGACACCTGGGAAACCACCAGCCTGCCGCGCGAAGCCCGTGCGTCCGAGGTTCCCGCGAGCGTGAACCCAGCCACAATCCGGATCGTCGAAGGTCCGATGCCGGCCGGTTCGTATCGCAAGCTGGCCGACCTCAGGGTGACGGTGAACAAGACGACGGCTTTCCACCCCAACCCGACCCGCGAGCAGGTGATCGACAAGCTGCGCACCGACGCGGCCAAGCTCGGGGCCGACGCGGTGATCGACGTGGCGGTATCCGAGGTGCAGATCAGCGCGTTCAGCTGGGGCACCCGGACCGGGACCGGCACGGCGGTGTCGCTGGCCCGCTGAGGCAATCGCGATGAAACGGAGGGGCGCCCAGGTGGCGCCCCTTTTCTTTGCCGCCCCGGCAGGGCTGTGCTAGCCAGTGTCCGAACCAGAAAAGAGCCCCCATGACCCGCATCATCACTGCCCTTTCCGACGTCTCCGACCTGTACGACGCCGTCTTCGTCGATCTCTGGGGCTGCGTGCATGACGGGGTCAAGGCGCACCCCGAGGCGGTCGCGGCCCTTCAGGCCTTCCGCCGCAAGGGCGGCACGGTGGTCCTGCTGACCAACGCCCCCCGCCCGCGCACCGACGTCGCCCGGCAGATCGCCGGGTTCGGGGTGCCCGAGGATGCCTGGGACACCATCGCGACCTCGGGCGACAGCGCGCGGGTGGCGATGTTCCAGGGGGCGATCGGCGGCAAGGTCTGGTTCATGGGCAACCCGGCCACCGACTACGGCTTCTTCGTGCCACCCAAGGTGCTCGACAACCCGGTCGCCATCGAACAGGTGCCGCTGGAGCAGGCCGAGGGGATCGCCTGCCTTGGGCCGTTCGATCCTCAGGCCGACCCGGATGTGAACCGTCCGCAGTTCCTCTATGCCAAGCAAAAGGGCCTGAAGCTGCTCTGCGCCAACCCGGATATCGTCGTGGACCGGGGAGACGTCCGCGAATGGTGCGCCGGGGCGCTGGCGCGGCTTTACACCGAGATGGGCGGCGAGAGCCTCTACTTCGGCAAGCCGCATCCGCCGATCTACGACCTGGCTCGCCGCAGGCTGTCCGAGATCGGCAAGCTCTGCGCCGATGCGCGAATCCTCGCCATCGGGGATGGAGCGCATACCGACGTGGACGGGGCGATGGGCGAGGATATCGACTCGTTGTTCATATCCGGTGGACTGGCCGCCGCCGAGACGAAAACCCGTCATCAGCCCGATGCCGCGGCGTTGGAGGCTTATGTTTCCAGGGAAATGATCAATCCGACCTATACGATAGGACAGCTTCGCTGACGCAGAAAAAGCTTGATTTTCTGCGAGTGCGAAGTAATTAAATTGCCGGACAAACCGGCAAACTTGATAGATTCTTGCGCGCCGGATTTCGGAACGAGGGTGCCATGTTGGACAATCAGCCGCGCGGAACGATCTGCATCGAAGATATCGAGATGGGCATGTCGCGCTATCTCGACAAGGTGGTGAGCGACGCGGATATCGAGATGTTCGCCGCGGTCTCGACCGACCGGAACCCGGTTCACCTGGACGACGACTACGCCCGCGACACCATCTTCGAGGGGCGGATCGCCCATGGGATGCTGACGGCGGGGCTGATTTCGGCGGTGATCGGCGAGCAGTTGCCGGGCCATGGATCGGTCTACCTGGGCCAGACGCTGAAGTTCCTCGCCCCCGTGCGCCCGGGCGACCGGGTTCATGCCGAGGTCAAGGTGATCGGCATCGACGTGGCGAAGCGGCGGGTGCAGCTGGACTGCCATTGCTCGGTTGGCGGCAAGAAGGTGCTGGTCGGCGAGGCCACCGTCATGGCCCCCAGCCGCAAGTTTGATTAGGTCCGTCTTCGCAAAGCGAAGACGACCCGCGGGACAGAGCGGGTTTTCAAAGAAAACCTGCGGAGTCCCGCACCCCAAGGGCTTTGTCCCCTTGCCACGCCCCACCCCCACCGGCACCGTCAAGATGGTAGCCCCCGGACCCCCATGCCCATGATCGAATCCCGCCTCACCGACCTAGGCCTGATCCTCCCGGCCACGCTCCAGCCGCCGCCGGGCGTCGTCCTCCCCTTCCCGATGGTGAACCTGCGCGGCAGCCGCGCCATCGTCTCGGGCCACGGCCCGCTCGAGGCGGACGGCTCGCTCGCTTACCCGCGCGGCAAGGTCGGGGCCGAGGTGTCGGTGGAGGACGCGCGCCTGCTCGCCCGCAAGACCGCGCTGGCGATCCTGTCGAGCCTGAAGGCCGAACTGGGCGACCTCGACCGGATCACCGGATGGGTCAAGGTGCTGGGCATGGTCAACTCGGCTCCCGGTTTCAACCGCCAGCCCGAGGTGATCAACGGTTTCTCCGAGGTGATCCTCGACCTCTTCGGCCCCGGGATCGGGCGCCACGCCCGCTCGGCCGTCGGCATGGCCGCCCTGCCCTTCGACATCGCGGTCGAGATCGAGGCCGAGGTCGAGATCGCGTCCTGATCCGGCCTCTTGCACGGCCCACGGCGGAAGGCTAGGCAAGGCCCATGCGGATCATCCGGGATTACCAGTTCGTCACCCCCGCCGATCGCGGCGCCAGCGTCGCCATCGGCAATTTCGACGGCGTCCACCTGGGGCATCAGTCGGTGATCGACCTTGCCCGCAAGGCCGCGCCCGATGCACCGCTGGGCGTGCTGACCTTCGAGCCGCACCCGCGCGAGTTCTTCGCGCCAAACGCCCCGCCCTTCCGCCTGATGGGCCGCGAGGCGCGGCGGCACCGGCTGGAAAAGCTCGGCGTCGACGTGCTCTACGAGCTGAACTTCAACGCGGCGCTGAGCGGACTGACCCCGGAAGACTTCACGCGCAAGGTCATCGTGCAGGGCCTGGGGCTGGCGCATGTGGTGGTCGGCGCCGACTTCTGTTTCGGCAAGGGCCGCAAGGGAAGCGCGCAAGACCTCGTCGCCTTCGGGCGGGAAATGGGCTTTGGCGTGACCATCGCGCCGTTGCTGGCGGAAAGCGACACGACGGTGTCCTCCACCGCGATCCGCAAGGCGCTGGCCGAGGGCCGACCGCGCGATGCGGCGGCGATGCTGGGGCACTGGCACCGCATCGAGGGCACGGTGATCGGCGGCGAACAGCGGGGGCGCGACCTGGGCTATCCCACGGCGAACATGTCGCTGGCCGGGCTGCACCTGCCGGCCTTCGGGGTCTACGCGGTGCTGGCCGACGTGCTCGACGGGCCGCACAAGGGCCGCTACCAGGGCGCGGCGAGCCTGGGTGTGCGGCCGATGTTCAACGGCGAGGTGCCGAACCTCGAAACCTTCCTGTTCGACTTCTCGGGCGACCTCTATGGGGCAACCCTGTCGGTGGCCCTGGTCGACTACCTGCGCGGCGAGGAAAAATTCGACAGCCTGGATGCGCTGATCGCGCAGATGGGCGCGGATTGCGACCGGGCGCGACAAATCCTGGACGCGCTGCCGTGAGCGATCGCTTCCGCCAGAAAGGGCTGCGCAAACGCTTCTGGGAGACGGTCCCGATGGAGGCGATGTCGGACGCCGAGTGGGAGGCGCTCTGCGATGGCTGCGGCAAGTGCTGCCTCAACAAGCTCGAGGACGAGGATACCGGCGAGGTCGCCCTGACCCGGATCGCCTGCCGCCTGCTGGACGACGAGACCTGCCGCTGTTCGCAATACCCGATCCGCCACCAGTTCGTGCCGGAATGCATCGTGCTGCGCCCCTCGACCATCGAGGAGCACTTGTACTGGCTGCCGCAGACCTGCGCCTACCGGCTGGTACATGAAGGGCGGCCGCTTTACGACTGGCATCCGCTGATCTCGGGCCGGCCGGACAGCGTCCACCATGCGGGCGTCTCGATGCGCGGGCGGACGCTGCCCGAGTTCGAGGTGCCGGAAGAAGACTGGGAAGACCACCTGATCGAGGAACCGACCTGATGTATTTCGCCTCTGACAACTCCGGCCCCGTGCTGCCCGGCGTCATGGCCGCGCTGGCGCAGGCCAATGACGGCTATGCCCTGCCCTACGGGGCCGATCCGATCATGGCGGGGGTCAGGGCGCGCATCCGCGAGATCTTCGAGGCGCCCGAGGCGGCGGTCTACCTGGTGGCGACCGGCACCGCCGCCAATTCGCTGGCGCTGGCGACGCTGGTGCAGCCTTTCGGGACGGTCTTCTGCTCTCCGGTGGCACATATCCACGAGGACGAGTGCAACGCGCCGGAATTCTATTCGGGCGGGGCCAAGCTGACGCTGGTGCCGGGCGGGGACAAGATGACCGCCGATGCGCTGCGAGAGACCATCGCCAAGGAAGAGACGCGCGGCGTGCATGGGCCGCAGCGGGGGCCGGTGTCGATCACCCAGGTGACGGAGCGCGGGTCGGTCTATGCGCTGGACGAGCTGGCGGCGCTCTGCGGCGTGGCGCGGAAGTTCGGCCTGCCGGTCCACCTGGACGGCGCGCGGTTCGCCAATGCGCTGGTGGCCCTGGGATGCTCCCCCGCCGAGATGACATGGAAGCTGGGCGTTGACGCGGTGTCCTTCGGGGGCACCAAGAATGGCTGCATGGGGGTCGAGGCGGTGATCTTCTTCGATCCCGCGAAGGCCTGGGAATTCGAGCTGCGCCGCAAGCGCGGGGCGCATCTGTTTTCCAAGCACCGCTACCTGTCTGCGCAGATGGCGGCCTACCTGGAGGGCGACCGCTGGCTGGAGGCCGCCCGCGCGGCGAACGCCGCCTGCGCCCGGCTGGCCGATGGCTTGCGCGCGGCGGGGGCGACGTTCCTGTTTGAGCCGCAGGCAAACATGATCTTCGCCCGTTTCCCCCGCGCCGCCCACAAGCGCCTGCACGAGTCGGGGGCGATGTATTACCTCTGGGACGGGCCGTTGGAGGGCGATCCGGCAGAGGACGTCGCCTGCCGCCTGGTCTGCGACTGGTCGGCGACCGAGGCGAACATCGACCGGTTCCTGGCGCTCGTTCGCGGCTGAAGGCAAGGCGCTTCGAAGCGCCTTGGCAAGGGCTTTCGAAAGCCCTTGCGCGCCGCCTGCCTGACGCTCAGAACGAAGCCGCCGCGAAGAGATCACGCAGCAGGACGGCCACCTCTCCCGGATGCGTCAGCGGCACCATGTGCCCCGCTCCCGGCACGACGTCATTGCGCGCATCCGGCAGCCGGGCCGCGATCGCGTCGTTGGTCAGGGCGATGATCCGCGAGGTCTCGCTCCCCCGCACCAGCATCGCGGGCATCGCTGCCCGCTCGACCGCGCCGGGTGCGGTGACGCCGTGGCGGTCGCCGATGATCGCGGGCGCGCAGGCCGGGACGATCTGAACGCCGCGCGCCATGGCAAGGCGTGACGCCTCGGGCACCCTGTCCCAGCCGTCGGCGTCGCCGTCGCCCCAACCGGCGTTGAACAGCCGCGCGGCAAGCAGGAAATCCCCCGCCTCAACGGCCGCATTGAACGGCTCGGAGACGGCTTGCTGCGCGGCCAGAGCCTCGGGATGACTGTCGCGGACGAAGGCGAAGTAGACCGGTTCGATCAGCGTCACGCTGCGCACCATCTGCGGGTAGTCCAGCGCCAGCCGCAGGGCGACCGTTGCGCCGAAGGAGTGTCCCACCACGTCCATTGGCCGGACAAGATGCGCCGCAACGCCGTCCACCACGCGCTGCTGGAAATCTCCGCTGCCGTCCCAGTCGCCGCTCTTGCCGTGGTTCGGCATGTCGGGCGCGTGGATCGTCACCTCGGGAAGGGCCTGCGACAGCCCACGCCAGGCGCCGGAATGGGCCATGGTGCAATGCAACGCCAGCACGTCGCGCGCGCCATCGCCGAAGCTGCGGCAGAACAGCGGCTGCGCCACGCGGTCGGGCCGGTTCACCGCGGTTTCGCCCCCAGATGCGCGTCGAGGTCGTCCAGCCGGTCCTGCCCCCAGAACCGGGCGTCATCGGCGTTGACGATATAGAAGGGCGCACCGAAGACCCCGCGCGTGACCGCCTCCTCGGTATTGGCCGCGTAGGCCTCCGCTGCCGCCAGCATCCCCTTGTCCGCCAGCGCCGGATCGAAGCCGCAGGCGGTCATCACGTCGGCGATCACCTCGGGGTCGGCGATGTCGCGCTCTTCCGTCCAGCAGGCGCGGGTGAAGGCATGCGCCAGCGGGCCAACCTCGCCACCGGCCTGCGCCGCCGCGAGGATGGCATAGGACGAGGGCGCCATGTTGGTCGGCCAGTGCCGGGGCTTGAGGTTGAAGGGCATCTTCAGCTTGGCCGCCTGGCGCAGCAGTTCCTGCGCGCGGTATTCCATGCGCGAGGGATGCCGGTCCTTGGGCAGCACGCCGCCCGTCCGCCCGAACACCGCGATCAGGTCCATCGGCTTGTAGGCAACCGTCGCGCCGTGCCGCGCCGCGATCTGTTCCAGCCGGGTGCCCGCCAGGTAGGTCCAGGGCGAAACCGTGGCAAAGAAATAGTCAATGTCGGCCATGTTCCGTTTTCTCCCCGTGGCAATCTTTGCCTCACCCTAGACCCATGTTAAGCGGGGTCAACCACACGAATCTGTCAGGCGCTGCCGCTGCACAGGGAACCCCATACATGCCTATCGTGACCGAACCCAAGCTGATTGCCGGGAATGCCAACCTGCCGCTGGCGAAAGCCATCGCGCGGCGGATGACGATGCATCGCGGCACCCATACCGGGCTGGTCGAGGCGCGGGTGGAGCGGTTCAACGACGGCGAGATCTTCGTCGAGGTCTTCGAGA
>JAGRMS010000543.1 GCA_020441135.1 Pseudooceanicola sp. | reverse complement strand
GCAAGATCAAGGAGTTCACCGGGATTTCCGACCCCTATGACGTGCCGGAAAACCCGGAACTGCGGGTCGAGACCGAGAATGTGGACGTCGACAACTGCGCCCACCAGGTGCTGCTGAAGCTCGAGAACATGGGGCTGATCGCGGGCTGAGACCGGGCCCGCGCCTGCGGCGCGATGCGCGCTGCGCAGGAGTATTTGGAAAGAGAAGAAGATGGGGGCGCGCCGGAAACGGGGCGCCCTCCTTTCATCAGGCTCGTACTGTCACTTGCCGACCGCAAAAGCCGCGGCCCGGGCAGCGTCGACCCTGTAGGTTTGGAATTCCTGCTGATATGTCTGCATCCGCATCCCGAAGGCCTTGGCAAACGACTGTTCCCAGGTCAGGCCCTGGCCGATGTAGCGCCAGTGATCCAGCAGAGCCTTCTCGCCAAAGCGCGAGATCAGCAGGTAGGCCGCAAAGCGGGCGATCTCGTAGTCCTTGCGCCCTTTGAGGGACTGGTTCTCGAGCATGGCCGCAAGCGGTTTCGGCACTGAACGCGCGGTCTTCTGCAAATCCTGCAGGCTCATCCGGACCCCGCGCGATTCCATCCAGCGCAGCGAGGCATATTCCGCCGAGCCCTCGACCAGCCAGGACGGCCCGATCCGGCCGCGGAACCCGCTGCGACGACCGTAGACGTTCTTGAAGTTCGCCAGCTCATTCTGGATGTGGTGCATGTATTCATGCACCATGATGTCTGTCACCCGCGGCTGCGCCTGCTTGCGCCAGGCCGCCGTGTAATCGGCGGTATGCGGCCAGCAGATCAGCAGCTGTTCCAGCCAGGCCTGTCCGCCGTAATAGGTGCTTGGCGAACCGCAGACCCGGCCGACCCGCGAATCCATCCGGCCGAAGGACGGGCCGTGCTGGCGTTGCAACTCTACCGCCAGCCTCGCCAGTTCCTGCGCGCTGGCGGCACCCGCGATGTCCACCCGGCTGGCCGGCTCGATACCGAAGCGGGTGCGGAAGAGCCGCTCTGCCTCGGCAAAAGCCTGGGCCAGCATCTGGCTTTGAAGGCTGCCGGTTCCGCCGTTGGACAATACGATGGGGGGGCGTGCCGAAGGCATGTGGGCCCGATAGGTCGGCCCCAGCGCACCGATTTCGCGACACCAGCTGACGGCTGTATCGTCATTCAACCGCGGGATCAGCGCGATTCCCTTGCGGCCTGCATACTGCGCACGCACCGCCTCGGCCGCTGCGACGCTGGCGGCGTCCGCCTTGCCCGTCGCTTTCACGGCGGAGTGCCCCATCGCCGCCAGCTGCGCCTGCACACAGGTAACGTATGCGGCCTGCGAAGACACTGTCCCGACCGTCGCAAGCAGCCCCAGCAGAGAAACCGCGACAATGGCGGCGCCCTTGTAAATCTGCATTCCAATCCCCGCGCAAAAGTTCCGCGACCATCGCAGCGAAAATACGACCTGGCAATCGGAATGATTGAACGGTTTCGATCGACCAATTCATTCAAGGATTGCGGACAATTCCGAAGCAGGGCTCAAAGGGATGCCAGCAAGGCCCGCGCCGCGCGCTGTTCAGTCATCGCGTAAGGCGCCAATACCTGTTGCAGGGCGCGAACCTGCGGCAGGCGGGCGGCGTGCTCCGCTTCTGAGGCGGCTTGGACCGCGCGACAGATATCCGCTTCGTTCTCGCAAAGGACGATGCCCGACGGGTCGAAGAAATCCGCGAGGTTCGGGCAGCCCCAGTAAATCGGCACTGAGCCGCGAAAGATCGCGTCGACCAGCCGGGCCGAGAAGTAATTCCGTTCGCGCGCCGCCTCGATCACCACGGTAAAGCGTGCCGCGCCCGTGTCGGCGTCAAGCCGCGTTGCAAGTGCCTCGTGCAGCCGCAGCCCTTCGCCGCGCACCGGCGGCGGAGCCAGTGCGCAGTCCTGTGTCTTGGCGTTGTCGAAATCGCGCCAGTCCGGGATCGTGGTCGCGCCCGGCGCGAAAAAGATCCCGTTGGGGATGCGGGTCAGCAGCTCTTCGTGAAAGGTCAGGATGCGGAAGAACCGCCACCAGGTCAGCCGCAGCATCGCAATGTGACGCGCATGGGTCAGCGCGGGTTCCAGCAGCAGCAGCGATACCCGTGCGCTGATGCCCGAGCGGCGGCGGAAATGGGTCAGCATCCGGGGATGGATCAGCAGGTGGTCCTGCGGCGAGAGGTCGGCCACGGTGCCGCCATAAAGCCGGTCGGGCAGCCCCAGCGGCCAGGTCAGCGCCTCGAGCGGGGTCGCCTGAAGGCCCGACCGCTGGTGATGGCGGTCGGGCAGCACGGCGATGGCCGGCTCCCAGCCCATCTCAGAGCGCCCGCTCCGGCAGGTCCACCTCTCCCCGCATCAGCACGAAGCCCCGGCCCGCGACCTTCACACCGGTTGGTGCGCTCATCGGGCCGA
The DNA here is from genome assembly GCA_020441135.1 of Pseudooceanicola sp. Classification (GTDB taxonomy): domain Bacteria; phylum Pseudomonadota; class Alphaproteobacteria; order Rhodobacterales; family Rhodobacteraceae; genus Seohaeicola_A. Next base: position 2,552 of record JAGRMS010000543.1, on the reverse strand, counting down.
CGCAGGTAACGGTGGCCCGCCCCGGGCGGCCCATCCAGTGCCCCTGTTCGGCGGTGAAGCTGTCGAGCGTCATCAGCCCGCGCTTCCACAGATAGGCTGCCATAGCGCCGGTGGCCGAGCCGGTGAAGGGGTCTTCTGCCGGGTTCGGTGGGGGTAACAGCAAGCGCGAGAAGGTATCGCCTTCGGCCGTCGCCCCCTGCAAAGTGACGAGAAACGGCTCGGCCATGTCATCGTCGTCCAGCCCCGCCGCGGCCTTCATACGCCCCAGCGCCGCCATGTCGAGTTTCGCAGCCTTCAGCGCGGCATGGTCGCGCAGAACGGTGATGCAGAAGGGCAGCCCGGTCGAGACCATCTGCGGCGGCGCGACGATGTCCTCGGGCGACAGGCGGATCGCTTGCGCGACGTGGGAACGGTCGATCTCGACACCGAACTGCGGCGCCACCTGGGTCATGACGATCCTGTCGCCGTCCAGTTCGATCGGCACCAGCCCCGCCCCGGTCTCGAGCACCAGCCGGTCGCCTGCAATCATGTCCCGCGCGCGCAGCGCGGCGACGGTGGCGATGGTGGGATGCCCGGCAAAGGGGATTTCGCGGCTGGCGAGGAAGTAGCGGACACGCAGGTCGGCCACCGAGGACGGTCCGGTGAAGGTGCATTCCACCAGTGACGTCTCGCGCACGAAGGCACAGGCAACCGTTTCGTCAAGCACCGCGCCGCCATGCACGACCGCGCAACCGTTGCCACCGAAGGCGCGGTCGGAAAAGGCATCGACCCAATCGAAGGAAAACACCGGCATGACGAAGGCCCCCTGTCGGTTCAACGCCCCCAGAATTGCCGCTTTCGCCGCGCCTGCACAAGCGGCGCGGCTATCGTAGGGCGGGGTTCACCCCGCCGCCCGGTTCAATGCACGTTGACCGGCGCATAGTCGTGCTGACGCGCCAGCACGAAGGCCAGTTGCCGGTCGGCTACCAGCGCCAGCTGCTGCCCGTCTGCATCGTGGACGGCATAAATCAGCTCCAGCTCGCCCGCCTGCTCCTTGAGCGCGTCCGGCAGGTCGGCGACCTGCACCGGCTTGACATAGACGATGCCCTTGCCCACGGCCTTCATTTCGTACGGCGTATTCATGACTTACCCCTTTCTGATCCGGATGGTCTGCACCACGGTCTCGGGAACCGCGCGGGCGAGGTCGATATGCAACAGCCCGTTCTCGATCACCGCTTCTCCCACCTCAACGCCGTCAGCCAGCACAAAGCTCCGCTGAAACTGACGCGCGGCGATTCCGCGGTGCAGGTAGATGCGGTCCTCGCCGTCGTCCTTCTGGCGTCCGCGGATCACCAGTTGGCGGTCCTCGACCGTGATCGCGAGGTCGGTCTCGGCGAAACCGGCCACCGCCAGGGTGATGCGATAGGAAAAGTCCGAGGTCTGTTCGATGTTGAACGGGGGATAGCCTTCGTTCCCCGACTTTGCGGTGCGTTCCAGCAGCCTTTCCAGCTGCTCGAACCCCAGCATGTGGGGGTACGTCCCCAGGGTCAGTTTTGTCACGTCTGTCGTCCTTTGCCGTGAAAGCGACGGTCTTGCGCGGCCCCGGATCGGCAGCCGTGCCAGCCGAATATGGGCGCGCTCCGGCGCTTTCACAAGGCCCCGGGGGCGATTGCGCACTAGGCGGAACCGCCCTGCCGCGCTAAGGTCTCCTGCACGCCGTCCCTTGAGTCGTCCGCCCATGAATGCCCCCACCGACCTTTCGATGAAGACCGACGACGTGCTGCGGGTCGAACTTGAGGTCTTTCGCCGTCAGCACCGGGATCTGGATGCGGCGATCGCGGCGCTGGCCGAAAGGACCACCGCGGACCAGCTGACGCTGCAACGGCTGAAGAAACAGAAGCTGCGGCTGAAGGATCTGATCGCCCTGATCGAAGATCGCCTGACCCCCGATATCATTGCCTGAAGCCGCATTGCCACCGTCCCGGCATCGGCTATAGTGCCCGCTCTTCCAGACAGGGATCACCGGACAGATGCAGCAGGTTCAGGTCGGCATCATCATGGGCAGCCAGTCGGACTGGCCCACGATGAAGGAGGCCGCCGACATCCTCGACGCGCTGGGCGTCGCCTACGAGACGCGCATTGTCTCGGCCCATCGCACGCCCGACCGGCTTTGGGACTACGGCAAGACCGCCGTGGACCGTGGCTTGCAGGTGATCGTCGCCGGCGCGGGCGGGGCGGCGCATCTGCCCGGCATGATGGCCTCGAAGACGCGGGTGCCGGTGATCGGCGTGCCAGTGCAGACTCGCGCGCTGAGCGGTGTCGACTCGCTTTATTCCATCGTGCAGATGCCGAAAGGGTATCCGGTCGCCACCATGGCCATCGGCGCCGCCGGGGCCGCGAATGCCGGGCTGCTTGCTGCCGGGATCCTCGCGTTGCAGGATCCTGCGCTGGCCGGGCGGCTGGAACAGTGGCGGGCCGCGCTTTCGGCCTCGATCCCCGAGGAGCCGCAGGATGACTGACCCCCTGCCCCAGGGCGCCACCATCGGCATCCTCGGCGGCGGCCAGTTGGGCCG
>JAGRMS010000104.1 GCA_020441135.1 Pseudooceanicola sp. | reverse complement strand
TCGGGCACGCTGATGATCGGCAAGGTGCTGTGGGAAGAGTTCAGCTCGAACCGCGACTGGCCGCTTGCCTCGGCGGTGGCCGTGGTGCTGCTGCTGATCCTCGTCATCCCCATCGTGCTGTTCCAGCGCAACCAGCAGAAGCAGCAGGAGGCCGAATCGTGATGCGCCTCAGCTGGTTCAACGTGGTCTCGCTGACGCTGGGCTTCGCGTTCCTCTACATCCCGATGATCATCCTCGTCACCTACAGCTTCAACGAAAGCAAGCTGGTGACGGTCTGGGCCGGTTTCTCGACCAAGTGGTATGGCGAGCTGTTGCAGAACGAGGCGTTCCTGTCGGCCGCCTGGACCACACTGAAGGTCGCGGTCGCCTCGTCGACGATGGCCACCGTGCTGGGCACCATGGCCGCCTACATCCTGATCCGCGCCGGGCGGTTCCGGGGGCGCACGCTGTTCTCGGGCATGATCTATGCGCCGCTGGTGATGCCCGAAGTCATTACCGGCCTGTCGCTGCTCTTGCTGTTCATCGGCGTCGGGCTGGACCGGGGCGTGCTGACCATCGTGCTGGCGCACACCACCTTCACCATGTGCTATGTTTCGGTTGTCGTGTCCTCGCGGCTCGCCACCTTCGACCAGTCGCTGGAAGAGGCGGCACTGGACCTCGGCTGTTCGCGGGCCGAGGCGTTCCGCCTGGTGACGCTGCCGATCATCGCACCTGCGGTGATTTCCGGCTGGCTGCTGGCCTTCACCCTGTCGCTGGACGACCTGGTGATCGCGTCCTTTACCACCGGGCCGTCGGCCACGACGCTGCCGATCAAGATCTTTTCCGCCGTGCGCCTGGGCGTCTCGCCCGAGATCAACGCGCTGTCGACCATCATGATCGGCATCGTCACGCTGGGCGTTATCGGCGCCTCGCTGATCTCGAAGCAGAAAATGGTGCGGCAGCGCCGCGACGAACAGGCCGCGGCCCGCGCGCAATGAAACGCATCTTCGGCAGCTTCGCCTATGGCGCGGGGCCGCGCGACCTGTGCTGGTGGGACCAGACCATCGCCGCGCCCGAGTGGGACGTGCTGGAGGGCGATACGAGCGTGGACGTCGCCATCGTCGGGGGCGGGTTCACCGGGGTTTCGGCGGCGCTGCACCTGGCCGAGGCGGGGGTTCAAGTGCTGGTGCTGGAGGCCGAAAGCCCCGGTTTCGGGGCCTCGGGGCGCAACGGCGGGTTCTGCTGCCTGGGCGGCGCGATGCTGAAGGAACCGGCGATGACCCGCACCTTCGGTGAGGGCCCCGCGCGGGAATACTGGCAGGCCGAAGCCGGAGCGGTGCATTTCGCCGAGGGATTGATCGCTCGCCTGGGGCTGGACGTGGACCGCCATTCGCGCGGTGAGACCCAGTTGGCGCATCGCCCGAAAGACATGGAAAAGCTGCGCCGCAAGGCCGATCTGATGGCCCGCGACGGCGAGGCGGTGGAGCTGATCGAGAAAGCCGATCTGCCCGCGCAGGGGCTGGCGGGGCCGTTCCACGGCGCTTTGACCACGCCGGTCGGTTTCGGGCTGAACCCCCGCAAGTATCTCTTCGGCATGGCCGCCGCCGCTCGCGCCAAGGGCGCGCGGATCGTGGCGCATAGCCCGGTGACGGCGATTGTCCGAACGGGGTCGGGCTATGACCTGACCGCGCCCCGGGGCCGGGTGCGGGCGAAACAGGTGATCGTCGCCACCAACGGCTATTCCAGCGACGACCTGCCCGACTGGCTGTCGGCGCGTTACGTTCCGGCGCAGTCCAACGTGCTGGTGACGCGGCCCCTGACGGAGGCCGAACTGGCCGCGGCGGGCTGGACCAGCGACCAGGCCAGCTATGACACGCGCGGCCTGCTCCACTATTTCCGCCTGATGCCCGACCGCCGCTTTCTCTTCGGGATGCGCGGCGGGCTGGTCTCTTCCCCCGCCGCCGAAGCCCGCGCCCGCGCCCGCAACCGCCGCGATTTCGAGGCGATGTTCCCTGCTTGGACCCACGTCGAATCGCCTTTCGCCTGGTCCGGCATGGTCTGCCTTGCCCGCAACCGCGTGCCCTTCGTCGGGGTGGTGCCGGGTCAGCCCGGCCTGTTCGCCGGCATGGCCTATCACGGCAACGGCGTGGCGATGGGCAGCTGGTCCGGCAGCCTGCTCGCCGCGCTGGTGCAGGGCACCAACCGCGTGCCGCAGGTCATGCGCACCCCGCTGGCCCGCTTCCCGCTGGGGCCGTTGCGGCGGCTGCTGATGCCGCCGTTCTACCTCGCCCGCGCCCTGGGCGATCTTTAGAGCACGTCGCGCGCGACGCGCTCTAGGCCGCCTCGCGCAGCGCCGTGACCGCGCTGGCCGGAACCGCCGTGCCGCCCTCGAAGATCAGCACGACAGCGCCGCCGTTCAGCTGCGCCTCGGTCACGCGGGCATAGACCGCCGCTTGCGTGGTGGCCGTGACCTCGCCATTTGTCAGCGCCTCGACCTCGAAGGAATAGGTGCCCGCCGGGAACGTCCCGCCACCCTCCTTCTGCCCGGTCCACTGGACCGTATCCGCCAGCAGCGGGATGGTCAGGCGCTGCACCTCGGCCCCCGAGGCGTTGCGCACCACCAGCCGGGCGCCCGACGCGCCCACCGGCACCTCGGGTGCGATGGTGATCGGCTGGCCGTCGAAGGCCAGCGGCGTCACCGCCCGCGCCTCCATCCCGACCCAGGCGGCCAGCGAGGTCGGGCTCTGCGCGCCGAACTGCGCCGCCAGCGCCTTGAGCGTGTCGTTGGTGAGCACCTGCTGTTCCACCATCGAGAACTGCGCCAGCTGCGCCGCGTATTCGGTGGAATCGATCGGCTTCAGCGGATCCTGAAACCGCGCCTGCGCCGTCAGCATCTTGAGGAAGGTTTCGAAATCCGAGGTCAGCGCGGCGGGCGTGCTGGTCGTCCCGGCTTGCGTGGCGACCGTCTGTGCGGCGGATACGGAAGTGACCATGGGTCAGACCCTCATGTCGAGGCCCGAGACCGCGACGGGCCGCTGGACCGGTGGTGGTGCGATCGTCTCGGGCTCCGCCTCCTGCAGGGGCGGGGCCGCCCCCGACTGCGCGGTCCGCTGCCCGCCGCTGCCCGACTGGCGGAAGTCGAAGCCGACGTGATCGAAGCCAAGCCGCCGGAATTCCTGAGCGAGACCGTCGATGTGGCGGCGCATCAGGTCGAGCGTCTCGATACGGTCGGTGGTGATCGTCACGCTGATGGCGCCGTCGTGGCTGGCAAGCGCCATGCGGACGCGGCCCAGCTCTTCGGGGTTCAGCGTCACCTCGACGCTGCGCCCCGGATGGCGGATCAGCGTTTCGGCAACCTGCGGCGCGGCGAAACGCGGCGCGTCCGTCCGCATTGCCGCGGCCGGATCCGGCAGGCCGCGCGGCATCGGGGCATGCGGCTCTGCGGCGGCAGCCCCGAAGTCCGTGTCGACGCCGCGAAGCGCCGCGACCGCATCCTTCAGCCCGCCCGCGCCGTCGGGCCGGGGCCCGACCTGCACCGGCAAGCGGCGGATGGCGGGCACCGGCCGAACCGGACCAGGGCGCGCAGCCAGGGGCCCCGCCGACGCCCGGGCGGCCGGTTCCGCCGCCGCCGGCCCCGGCGTGGCCGGATGCCCGGTGGCGGGCCCGACGGGATCGTTCTGGCGAATCGCCGTCGCAGCAGACAGCGCGGCCGCGACCGGGGCGGCCTGTGCTGCGCGCGTCCCCGTTTCGCCAGGAGGGGCGGCGTCGGCGACCGTCCTTGACGGTTCGGGCCGCGCGGCGGCGCCAACCGCCGGTTCCGCGGATGCAACCGGAGGCGGCGATGCAGCCCGTGCCCCCGACGGGTTCCGCCCCGCCGCGGCATCCGATCCCGCTACCGCCGCAGGTCTTTCAACCGGCCCGGGCGTCGGTCCATTTGACGGAAACCGGGGGTCGCGCCCCGTTTCGGCAGCCGGTCGCGCCACCGCCGCCGGTCCCGGACCCGGACCCGGCCCGGAGGCCGGAAACGGCGGCTCCCGGGCGCCCGTTTCCGAGTGCCGGGCTCCCGTCCCCTCACCCGCCAGTCCTGCAGGCCGAACGCGCTGCGCGGCCGGATCCGGCGCTGGCCGGTCTGTCACCAGGGTGCCGCCCGTGCCGGGCTTCGCCACATGGGGCAAGGGGATCTCTGGACCCGAACGCCGACGAGCGATGCCGAACCCTTCGTCCTGTGGCCTGTCGGTCGGCGCGTCGGCACCGGCTCTGCGCATCGCGGCAAGCCGGCTGCCCTGGTCGTCCGCAGCCAATCCGTCCAGCCCGGCCGCGCCAGCCGGTCGCGGGTCGAACGCGCCCCCCCCGAAGGGCCGCAACGCAGCGCCCCCGTCTGCCCCGTTCGCCGCCCGACGCCGCGCATCGTCCCGCAAGGGCTGCGAATCGCCGGTGGCGGCCCCGACGCTGGCTCCGGCGGGATGAAATGGCGGCACCGCGGGATCGGCTCGCGGCCCCTCGCGCGCCGGATCACCGGTTTGTCGGCCTTCTTCCCGCTCTTGTGGACCGGGGCCAGACGGACCCGGTCCGGGCAGGGCATCGCGCCGGGTCATCCCGCGGTTCTCCCGGCTGCCGGGCGCGCGACGCGCAAGCACCTCCGCCGGAGCGGAAGCCATTCGATCCGGAGCCTTCATCGACAGGTCCGGCCCGGCGCGTCCCGCGCCGGGCGTGCCCCGGTCGCGGGAGGGTATCTGCCGCCCGTCCGGTTGTGGCCCTAGGGCCTCGTCAACCGCAACAGGCGGCGTCATCGTCTGCGCCTCCGCCGTATCGCGCGCGGTCGGCAACGCCGCGACGCCCGGTGTCAGCGCCGCGCCCCTTGCCGACGCCTCGTCATCGGGCGTACCTGCGGCGCGGGGTATGGCAGACCGCGAACCGCCGGCCACCTTCTGCGCGGCATCGTCCCCCCCGGGAATCCCGCCGGACGGCACCCGGGGGGACGGCGCGCCGACCCGGATTGTTGCGCCGGACGAGGGGGGTGGCGGCGCATCGGCCCCGCCTTCCCGCGCCGTCGCGCCATCTTCGGCATCGCTCGCCGCCGCCAACCCGTGGTCGGGCACAGCCGGACCGGCAGCACCCGCAGCCAGCACCGCTTCGAACGTCGCCGCGGGTACCGAAGGGGGACCGGCCGGGAGAGATGGAACCTTTCCCGGAATCCCGGCCAATACGGTTTGTGGAATCGTCACCTGCATTCTGCTCCGGCCTTCTGTCCTTGTGCGGCCAGACTGACCCAGATGGAGTTACCTTTATTTTAACCGCAGGGCGTCAAAGTCGGCGTAATGCAACCAATTGGAGGCAATTCCTTGGACCTCGCGATTCGCCCCGACGGCCCGGTCACGGATACCTCTGCCCGGCAGGCGGCCATGCGCGCCGCGGCGGTGGAGCTTGAGGCGACCTTCCTTGCCGAAATGCTCAAGGCCGGCGGCCTCGGGAAGTCGCGCGCGACTTTCGGAGGCGGCGCGGGCGAGGATCAGTTAGGATCCTTCCTCGTCGCCGAACAGGCCCGCCTTTTGGCCCGGGCCGACGGAATCGGCCTGGCCGAATCCTTGTACAACGCGCTTCTGGAGTCGGAAAATGGGCACTGACGCAGCACAGGCTGTCATCGACGAACTGGATCAACTGCTGGATCAGGAGCGCAAGGCGGTCCTGGCCGGCGATCTCGAAACGATCGCGCGGATCCTCGCGCTGAAGGAAACGCTGATCGACAGGGTCAACGCCATTCCGCCGCAGGGCCCGCGCGACCTGCGCGGCCTGACCGAGAAACTGTCCCGGAACCAGGCGCTGCTGACCGCCGCGATGGAGGGAATCCGCGCGGTGGCCGACCGCATGGCCGACCTGCGGCGCGTCCGCCAGACGCTGGAAACCTATGATCGCACGGGGCGGCGGAACCGGCAGCAGACGCCGACACATGGCACGATCGAACGGCGCGCATGACAGGGGATTGAGGCAAATTGCCGGTAATCGGGGTGGTGGCATTAGCACTCGGTTAGGCATTCGCGGGTCACTCTGCGGGCGCACTTGACCCTCAAGTGGCGCGGTGCCTGAACCGAGGCGATCGCACAGGTCAGAAGGACGTTTCGCGCCGCCATTCCTGGCGGGAACCGTTTGGGCTGAAAACGGCCCTGTGAAAGAAGGAACGTAACAATGTCGTCAATTCTTACCAACAACAGCGCAATGGTCGCGCTGCAGACTCTCAAGGGCATCAACGGCGACCTGGTCAAGACGCAGAACGCGATCTCGACGGGCAAGGACATCGCCGGCGCCAAGGACAACTCGGCCATCTGGGCAATCTCGAAGGTCATGGAATCCGACGTCGCCGGCTTCAACGCCGTGTCGGACTCGCTGGCCCTCGGCGAAGCCACGGTGCAGGTCGCCTCGGCAGGTGCCGAGCAGATCGTCGACCTCCTGAACCAGATCAAGGAAAAGGTGGTCGCTGCAACCGGCGAGAACGTTGACTATACCAAGCTGGGCGCCGACGTGACCGAGCTGACCAACCAGGTCAACTCGATCATCAACGCCTCGCAGTTCAACGGGATGAACCTGCTCAACGACGATGGCGTCGACCTGACGGTGCTGTCCTCGATCGACCGTGACAACACCGGCGCGGTCACCGCGTCCAACATCACGGTTTCCGCGGTGGACTTCACCACCAACCTCGACCTGACCGACATCGACGTCAGCGACTCGACGAACGCCGAAGCCTCGATCGCCCTGGTCGAGGCGCATATCCAGACCGCGGTGGACGGGGCAGCGGCCCTCGGCGCCTCGGCCAAGCGGATTTCGGACCAGTCGAAGTTCGTCGGCAAGGTGATGGACGCGATGAAGTCCGGCATCGGCTCGCTTGTCGATGCGGACATGGAGGCGGCCTCGGCCCGGCTGACCGCGTTGCAGACCCAGCAGCAGCTGGGTGTGCAGGCGCTGTCGATCGCCAACCAGGCGCCGCAGACCATCCTGTCGCTGTTCCGGTGACACCACGGACCGGGGCGCCCTGGCGCCCCGGTCAACTGACGCCCGACCGCGGTTTCACCAAGTAAGGACGCATCGTGAACGCCCAATCCCTGGCGCAACGCGCCTATTCGTCTGTCTCGACCCCCGTGCGCACAAACCGGGGCACCGAATACGAAGCCATCGCCCGTATCACCAAGCGGATACGCAACGCCGCCGCCGATGGGAGCAAGGGCTTTCCGGCTCTGGCTGCCGCGCTTCTCGACAACCGCAAGCTGTGGACGATCTTCGCCAACGACGTTGCTGATCCGGGCAACCGGCTGCCGCCCGAGTTGAAGGCGCGCATCTTCTATCTGGCCGAATTCACCATGAAACACACAAGCGACGTGCTCGCGCGCCGGGCCGCTGTCGGCCCGCTTCTGGACATCAACACCGCGATCCTGCGCGGCCTGCGGGGCGAGGCCAACTGAGATGAGCGGACTCGTCCTCAAGCTGGCCCCAAAGGAGCGGGTTCTGATCAACGGCGCCGTGATCGAGAACGGCGACAAGCGGTCACGCCTGTCGATCGTGACGCCCGAGGCCAACATCCTTCGCTTACGCGATGCCATCCACCCGGATGAGGCGACAACCCCGGTCCGCCGCGTCTGCTATGCCGCGCAACTGCTGTTGACCGGCGACAGCGATCCCGGCAGCGCGCAGCTGCCCCTGCTGCGCCGGATCGAGGAGCTGAGCCAGGTCTTCACCGATCCCGACAGCCGGGCCTCGCTGGCCGAGGCCACCGATGCGCTGATCTCGCACAACCACTATCGCTGCCTCAAGGCGCTGCGGGCGCTGCTTCCCCGAGAGGACCGCCTGCTCGCGGTCAGGCCGAAATGACCTATCAACCCGTTGTCGTCGGCCCGGGCATCACCGGCTGGCGGTTCCTGCAGCGCACCTATGACAGCCAGTTTGCCGCCTTCAACAAGTCGCCGCAGGTTCAGCGCGACACCGAGTATTTTCTCGAGAAGATTTCCTCGGTGACCAGCGCGCGGGAGCTGGTGAACGATCGTCGGCTGCTGGGGGTCGCTCTGGGCGCCTTCGGTTTGCAGGACGACATCAAGAACCGCTATTTCATCCAGCGAATACTGGAGGACGGCACGCAGAACGACGACGCGCTGGCCAACCGCCTGTCAGACGAACGGTACAAGCGGCTCAGCAAGGCCTTCGGATTTGGACCGGGAGAATTCCGGATGACCGTCCTGAAGTCGTCGATGGCCGATATCGCGGAACGGAACCTCGTCGAGTCGTTCGAGGTTGCCGTCGGCGAACAGGACGACAGCATGCGCATCGCACTGTATGCCGGGCGCGAGCTGGCCGATCTGGCCAAGTCTGACTCCAGCAACCGGGCAAAGTGGTTCACGATGATGGGCCTGCCGCCCCTTCGCAAGATGTTCGAAACCGCCTTCGGCCTGCCCTCCGGATTCGGCAAGGAGGATATCGACAAGCAGGCGGGCGTGTTCCGCGACCGGGCGCGCTCGGCGCTGGGGACGGACGATTTCGCCCAGTTCGAGGATCCGAAGGTGGTCGAGAAGCTGACCAACCTCTATCTGGCGCGCTGGCAGATTGCCCTGTTCGGCGGGTCCACCTCGTCCAGTGCAAACGCCCTGACGCTTCTGTCTACATCCCAGCGATAGACCGTTCAGGCGGCCCCCGGCCCGCCGCGATCGCGCGGCCCGAGCACGCGCCGCAGGATCAGTTCGAGCCGGTTGAAACTGTCGCGCGCGTTGCCGGGTTCGACCCGGGAAAAAAAGGCGTCGAGTTCTGGCCAGACTTTCACGGCCTGGTCCAGCGTCGCATCGGATCCTTCGACATAGAGCCCGGCCTTGATCAAGACCTCGGAGCGTTCATAGGCTCCGAGCAGCCTGCGCGTTTCCGCGATCAGCAGGTTCTCGGGCGGCGATGCCGCATCCGGCAAGCTGCGCGAGACCGACCGTCCGACGTCGATCGCCGGATACCGCCCCCGTTCGGCAATGGCCCGGTCCAGAACCACGTGGCCGTCCAGCACGCCGCGCAGAATATCCGCAACCGGCTCGTCCATATCCGACCCGGCGACCAGGACGCTGAAGATCGCGGTGATGTATCCCTGCCCCGCGGTCCCCGGCCCGGCGCGCTCGCACAGGCCGGTAATCGTCGCGGTGACGGAGGGTGGAAAGCCGCGCAGGGCGGGCGCCTCGCCCCCGGCGACCGCGATCTCGCGATGGGCCTCGGCAAAGCGGGTGACGGAATCGGCCAGGAAAAGCACGTTGCGCCCCTGGTCGCGGAAATGTTCGGCCACCGCTATCGCCGACCAGGCGCAGCGGCGGCGCAACAGGGCCGACTGGTCGGAGGTCGCGGCCACGACAACCGCGCGGCGCATCCCCTCGGACCCAAGCGTGCGGGTGACGAATTCGTTCACCTCGCGCCCGCGCTCGCCGACCAGGGCCACGACAACGACATCGGCCTGCATGTGCCGCGCCAGATGCTCCAGCAGGCGGGACTTGCCGACACCGGAGCCGGCGAAAAGCCCAAGGCGCTGGCCCTCGACCACGGGGAGGATGGTGTTCAACGCCGCCAGCCCGGTTTCCAGCCGCTTGCCCAGCGGACGCCGGGCCGAAGCTGGCGGCGGAGCGCGCAACACGTCGGCGGCGCGCGGACCCGGCAGCATCGGCCGGCCGTCGAGAGGGTTGCCGTCGGGATCGATCAACCGGCCCAGCCAGTGATCGGCCGGCGCGAACGCACGCTTGGCCGAAAGCACCGCCCGATCGTCGAGCGCAACCCCGTCGGGCGCCGAATCGAGCAAAACGACAGCCTCGTCCCGGTCGATCTGGACGATTTCCCCCCCAAGGCGGCGGCAGCGCATCGAAATCCGGTCGCCGATCCGCGCATCCCGGGCAAGCCCTTTCAATTGCAGCGTATTTCCGCCGATCTCGGACACCCGCCCGACCGGGCGCGCCATCTGCATGGCGCCCAGCGCCTGCTGCAATGCCTTGAAATCCGCCGTCATGCGCCGCCCTCCATCCGCGTTGTCGCACACGGTTTCTAAAGGAATCACCCTTAAGCCTTGATTGAAACGGATCGAGGGAGAATCCCCGGTGTACTCGGACTTGAAGGTCTTTCAGCTTGCCAATGCGGTGGCCATTCACGCGGGCCACAGGCAGGCCGTCGTCGCCCGGAACCTGGCCAACGCGGACACGCCGAAGTTCCGCGCCCGCGATATCGCGCCTTTCCAGGCGACGTTCGACGGCACGGCGACCGGGCTGCGCCAGACGCGGGCCAGGCACGCGCTCGATGGCACAGAGGCGGTGTCGGCACGCAGCGAGGTGACGCGCGACGCGCCGATGGATCCGAACGGCAACTCGGTCTCGCTGGAGCTCGAACTGATGAAATCGGTCGAGATCAAGCAACAGCACGACCGGGCGCTGGCGGTCTACCGCTCCTCGATGTCGATCCTGCGCACCAGCCTGGGACGCGGCTGAGATGAGCGATTTTTCCAATTCCATCGCCGCCTCGACCAGCGGCATGCGCGCCCAGGCGACACGGCTGAGCCACGTTTCCGAGAACATCGCCAACGCCGACACCCCCGGCTATCGCCGCAAGAGCGTGCCGTTCGAGGTGCATCGCGACGGCTTCGACGGGCCCGAAGAGGTGGCGGTCGGCCGCGTCCGGCTGGACCGGAGCGACCTCGACCGGATCTACGACCCCGCGCATCCGCTGGCCGATGCCAGCGGCCACTACAACGGCAGCAACGTCGACCTGATGCTGGAAATCGCCGACGCGCGGGAATCCCAGCGCAGCTATGAGGCCAACCTCAAGATGTTCGACCAGGCCCGCACGATGTCGGCCAACCTGCTAGAATTGCTCAGAAAATAAAGGAGTTCCAGAATGGATATCCGCGCCGTATCCGCCGCGCAGAACTACAATGCCGCCCGCCCGGCGACGCAGGCCGACCCGACCGAGGCGCTGGCCGCCGCCACCAACGACTTTGCCCAGACCCTGCAACAGGGCGAGGCCACGGCCATGCAGGCGCTGGCCGGCGACGCCGATCCGCACAGCCTGGTGCAGGCTTTGACCCAGGCGGAACTGGCGGTCGAAACCGTCGTGACCGTGCGCAACAAGGTCGTCGAGGCCTACCAGGAAATCCTGCGGATGCCGGTGTGACATGCTGAGCGAAGGCGTGTTCTTTGACACCCTGCGCCAGGGCCTCTGGGCCGCGGTGCTGGTGTCGATGCCGATCCTGACGGTGGCCCTGGTCACGGGGCTGGCCATCGGCCTGTTCCAGGCGCTGACCTCGATCCAGGAAATGACCCTGACCTTCGTGCCCAAGCTCGCCGCCATCGTGGTGGTGTTCTGGATGACGATGTCCTTCATGACCGGCACGCTGGTCGCTTTCTTCCAGACCCACGTCGTGCCCCTGATCTCCGGAGGACAATGATGGACAACGCCACCTACGTCGCCCTGTCGCGCCAGTCCGGCCTGATGAACGAGATGCGCATCGTCGCCAACAACATCGCCAACGCGGCCACCACCGGCTATCGGCAAGAGGGGCTGATCTTTTCGGAATACATCCGCTCCGCGCCGGACCAGGTCTCGCTGTCGATGACCCGCGGGCAGGTGCGCAATACCTCGCTGGAACAGGGCACGCTGACCCAGACCCGCGGCGCCTTCGACCTTGCCATCGAGGGCGACGGGTTCTTCCTGATCCAGACCCCGAACGGCCAGCGGCTGACCCGCAACGGCAGTTTCTCGCCCAGCGCCAACGGCGATCTGGTGACACAGGACGGCTACCAGGTGCTCGACGCCGGTGGCGCGCCGCTCTTCGTGCCGGGCGACGCGCAGATCGCCGTGGCCGCCGACGGCACGCTCAGCGCCGATGGCCAGCCGCTGGGCCAGATCGGCGTGGTGCTGCCCGCCGATCCGCTGAGCCTGATCCGCGAGGACGGCGTGCGCTTTCGCACCGAGGGCGGGACGGAACCCGCCGACGGCGCGAAGGTGCTGCAGGGCTTCGTCGAAGCCTCGAACGTCAACCCGATCCTGCAGATCGCCCGGATGGTCGAGGTGCAGCGCGCCTACGAGGCCGGGCAGAGCCTGCTGGACGCCGAGGACCAGCGTATCCGCAACGCGGTCAAGACCCTGATCCGCACCTGAAGGAGACATCCCATGCGCGCCCTCAAGATCGCCGCCACCGGCATGAGCGCCCAGCAACTGCGGGTCGAGACCATCTCGAACAACCTCGCGAACATGAGCACGACGGGCTACAACGCGCGCCGGGCCGAGTTCGCCGACCTGCATTATCAGCAGGTTGCCCGCGCCGGCACGATCAACGCGGTCGATGGCACCGTGCTGCCGACCGGCGTGCAGCTGGGCCTTGGCGTGCGCGCCGCAGCGGTGACGGTCGAACTGGAGCAGGGGGTGCTTTCGGCGACGCAAAGCGATCTCGACGTGGCGATCGAGGGCAACGGCTATCTCGAGGTGACGCTGCCCTCGGGCCAGTCGGCCTATACCCGCGACGGCAGCCTGAAACGCTCGCCCGACGGCCAGATCGTGACCTCGGACGGCTACCCCGTCGCGCCGGATATCGTCATCCCGCCGGATGCGCGCTCGATCTCGATCAACGCCAATGGCGAGGTCTACGGCTATTTCGCCAACGCGGTGGCCGCGCAACTGCTGGGCCAGTTCACCCTCGCCTCCTTCGCCAATGCCAAGGGGCTCGAGGCGCTGGGCAGCAACCTGTTCGCCGAGACGGAAGCCTCGGGCGCGGCCAATGTCTCGACCCCGGGCGAGAACGGGCTTGGCACGCTGCGGCAGGGCTACCTGGAGGGCAGCTCGGTCGACGCGGTGCGCGAAGTGACCGAGCTGATCGAGGCACAGCGCGGCTACGAGATGAACGCCAAGGTGATCTCGGCCGCCGACCAGATGCTTGCCGCCACCACGCAGGTGCGCTGATGCTGCGGCTGAGTGTTTTCCTGACCCTGCTCGCCTCGCAAGGCCTGGCCGAGGTGCTGGTCCCCGCCCGCACCATCCGCCCGCGCGAGATCATCACCGGGGCCGATCTTCTGGTCAAATCCGCCGAGGTTCCCGGCGCGCTGACCCATCCCGACGAGGCCATCGGCATGGAGGCGCGCGTCGCGCTTTATCCGGGCCGCCCCGTGCATCCGGCGGATATCGGCCCCCCGGCGCTGATCGACCGCAATGCCCTGGTGCAGATGGTGTTTCGCCGGGGGGCGCTGGACATCACCGCCGAAGGCCGCGCGCTGGATCGCGCGGGCGTCGGCGACCTGGTGCGCGTGATGAACCTCGCCTCGCGGTCCACCGTCACCGGAATCGTGCGCCCGGACGGCGTGGTAGAGGTAAACTGATGCGGCTGCTCGCCATTCTCCTGTTGCTGGCGGCCACTGCCTGCGCCCGCCTCGACCACCTCGGCAAGGCGCCGAGTTTTTCCCCGAACACCCAGACGCCCGAACATGTCGCGATGCTCTGGCCCGGCCTGCCGCTGACCACCCAGCGCGAACGGCCCATCGACGCCGCCTCGACCTGGAGCCGGTCGCGTCACAGCCTGCTGGGCGACCGCCGGGCGGCGAACAAGGGCGATATCCTGACCGTGGTGATCGAGATCNNGACGAAAAGGCAGAGATTTCCAACGGCACCTCGCGGTCGCGCAGCGGATCGGAGTCGATGGCGGTGCCGCAGCTGCTGGGCATTCCGCAACGGCTGGACCAGAAATTGCCCGACGGCGCCTCGATGTCGGACGCGGTGTCGCTGAACGCCGGGTCGCAATCCACCGGCCAGGGCTCGGTCAAGCGCAACGAGAAGCTGACGCTGCGGGTTGCGGCCACCATTATCGACGTGCTGCCGAACGGGATCCTCTCGATCGCCGGCTCGCAGGAGCTGCGGGTGAACTTCGAGATCCGCGAGCTGCTGGTCTCGGGCTTCGTGCGCCCCGAGGACATCTCGCGCCAGAACGAGATCACCTATGACAAGATCGCCTCGGCACGCGTCTCCTACGGTGGCCGCGGCCAGATCACGGATGTGCAGCAGCCGCGCTACGGCCAGCAGATCCTGGACTTCATCCTGCCCTTCTGAGGCCTCGCCATGCTGATGAAACTGCTTCCCGTGATCCTTCTGCTGATCGGAATCGGCGCCGGTGTCGGCGCCGGGATCCTCACCGCGCCCAAACCGACCGAGGGGGAGGAGCACGCCGCCGAGGAAGAGCATGAGCCCGAAGAAGAGGTGCTGCCGAACGATTTCGTCAAGCTGAACAACCAGTTCGTGGTGCCGCTGATCCACGGCGACATCGTCACCTCGATGGTGGTGCTGACCCTGAGCCTCGAGACCAAGGCGGGCCTGTCCGAACTGGTCTATGCCCGCGAACCGAAGCTGCGCGACGAGTTCCTGCGCGTGCTGTTCGATCACGCCAACACCGGCGGCTTTCGCGGCGCCTTCACGCAGTCGGGCAACCTCGAGCTGCTGCGCACGGCCCTGCGCGAGACGGCGCAGAAGATCATCGGCCCGGATGTCTACGACGTGCTGATCGTCGACATCGCCCGGCAGGACACCTGAGTCCCGTCAGAGCCCCATCAGCCGGTTGAACTGCGCCTTGGTCCGGGCGGCGGCGCGGTCGCGCGCTTCCTGCGTCTGCATCCGGTCGACCGCGTCCTTGCGCCCGAAGGCAATCCGCACTTCCGCCAGCACCACCGCCTTGCGGGCCAGCACTCCGGCCAGCTCCTGTTCCAGCCGGGCACGATGCCGGGTCGACCAGGATTGCCAGAGCAGCCCCGCGCTCATCGCCTGGATCGTCATGTCCGGGCCTTGCAGCGTGACATGGCCCGCGCCGATCTGCGCCTTGATCTGCGCCAGCTGCTTGCGCAGCGTCACCTCTTCCTCGACCAGCGCGGCGATACGGGCGTATTCCCGTTCGAACCGCACGCGCGTTACCTCGGCCATCTGCTCCAGCGGATCGTGCATCACGCGCCCCGCCCCTTTGCCCGGCGGCGCATCGCCTCGGCAAAGCGGATCGCGGCGGCCACCGGGGCATAGAGCTGTTCATCGATCTCGCGCCCGATCTCGACCGAGGCATGGATCGCCCGCGCCGTGGGCGGATCGCTGTGCACCGGTACCCCGGCCTCCTGCGCGACCTGGCGGATCGTCGCGGCCATCTCGTCCACGCCTTTCGCCACGCAGACCGGGGCCGAGCCCTTCTTGCGGCTCCACTTCAGGGCCACGGCGTAGTGGGTCGGGTTGACGATCACCACGTCGGCCGCCGGCACATCGGCCAGCATCCGCGACAGGGCGATCTTCTGCCCGCGATAGCGCCGCTGCTGCTTCATGTGCGGATCGCCCTCGGAGTCCTTGGTCTCGTCCATGACCTCCTTGCGCGACATCATGTTGCGGCGGCGGAATTCGGCGTGCTGCCAGACCGTGTCGATGGCCCCCAGCGCCGCGGCGATCACCAGGGCGATGAACAGGAAGGCGACCACCATCTCGCCCAAGAGGACGATGGCGGCCCGGTCGCCGATCCGCATCGCGCCGACGATCCGCTCGAGCCGGGCATCGAGGAACAGGCCGAGGCAGACCGAATAGAGGATCAGCTTGACGAAGCTCTTGGCGAATTCGAACAGCCCGTTGCGCCCGAACTTGTTCTTTGCATTGGCAATCAGGGAAATGCGCGACAGCTTCGGTGCCAGTTTGGTCGGTGCGAAGACCAGCGCCCGCTGGGCCAGGATCGCGCCCAGCACCGCCGCGGCGGGCAGCGCGAACCAGGGGGCGAGCGTCACGGCCAGCCGCATCCCGAAACCGCCGAGCGGCGTCTCGGCCGGGCCGTCGAAGACCAGCGCCGCCAGCCTGTCGGGCTGGTCGAGCATCACCGACAGGGTCTGGCCCAGCTGCGCCATCACCGTCGGCCCCGCCGCGAGGATCGCCAGCACCAGCCCGAGGTAGGACGCCGCCACCGACAGGTCGGTCGACCGCGCGACCTCGCCCTTTTCGCGCGCCTTCTGCAGCTTCTGCGGCGTCGGCTCGAAGGACTTGTCGCCGGCATCTTCCCCGCTCATGGCGCGCCCGCCCCGGGGTTGGCGAGGAAGGCGAAGAGCGCGTTGTTCCAGACCGCCAGCAGGGTGGGCGAGGCGACCAGCAGCAGGAACAGCCCGCCGAAGGTGATCACCGGCGCGCCGACGAAGGCCACCATCAGCTGCGGCATCGCCCGGTTGATGACGCCAAGCGTCAGGTTGTAGATCACCGAGGCGATGACGAAGGGCACCGCCAGCGTGAAGGCGAGGCCGAAGGCCTGCGCGACCCGGACAACGCCCCAGTCGGCCATCGGCCCGGCGGCGGGAAAGCGGCCCGCCGGGAACAGGTCGTAGGAGCGGATCAGCAGCCGCGCGACCTCGACATGCAGCCCGCTCATCACCGCGAGCGCGAGTCCTGCGACAGCAAGAACATAGCCCATCGCCGGGATCGGCTCTGCCGCCGCGCCGCCCAGCAGCTGCGCCAGCGAGCTGCTCTGCGCGGCGATCGAGCCGGCGGTCTGCAAGGCCAGCACGAAGAGCCGGATCGCCAGCCCGATGGCGAGGCCGATCACCGTCTCGCAGACAACCACCAGGACCGTCTTGCCCGGCCCGTCCAGCGCCGTCACCGGGCCGACCGCCGGGGCCACGATGGCGGTGAACATCAGCGCCAGCATCAGCTTGACGCGCACCGGCACCGTGCGTTCGCCGAAGGCCGGCAGGACCGCGATCACCGCCGCCACCCGCAGGAAGACTACGCCGCCCTGCCCCAGCGCCAGCGCGATCAGCGGCTGCAGCTCGACCGCAAGGCGGTTCATGCCGCGACGACGCCGACCAGCGCGGGCCGGGCCTCCAGCCCGATCTCCTCGAAGGACAGCACCGGGTTCGAAATGCCCCGCGCCCGCAGGATGGTGCGCAGGAAACGCCGCCGCCGGGTCGATGTCACCAGCGCCGGATACAGGCCGCGGTCCGCCGTCTCGCCCAGCCGCCGGGCGACACCATCGGCCAGCCGGTTGAACTTGTCGGGCGGCAGGGCCACGTCCACGCCGCCGCCCTTGGTCTCGATCTGGTAGGTCGAGAAGGTCTCTTCCCATTCCGGCGCGAGCTGCACCAGCGGGATGCTGCCGTCGGCGCGCTTCAGCTCGGCCACCAGTTGGAAGCCCAGCCGCTGGCGGACGTGTTCGCAGATCGCCTCGGGCTGGCTCGACTGCAGCCGCGCCTCGGCGATGGTCTCGAGGATCAGCGGCAGGTTGCGGATCGACACCCGCTCCTCCAGCAGCAGCCGCAGCACGCCGTGCAGCACGTCGATCGGTACCTTGTCGGGGATCAGCTCGTCGAGCAGCTTGCGGTTGGCCTCGGCGCGCGCGGGATCGCTGAGATTGACCATTTCGTCCAGCAGGCGGCGCATCGCCTTCATGCTCAGCAGGCGGGACAGGTTGCGCTTGACGATTTCCAGCAGATGGGTGGCCAGGATCTCGGCCGGCGCGACCAGCGTGGCGCCGGCCAGCGCCGCATCCTCCTGCGTCGCGCGGTCGATCCAGCGTGCCGGCGCGCCATAGACCGGTTCGTTCACCCGCTCGCCGGGAGGCAGGCCGGGGATGTTGTCCGGATCGAGCGCCAGCACCTGATCGGCATGCAGCGTCGCGCGTCCCTGCTCGACGCCCTGCACGCGGATCACATAGCTGGCCCGCGGCAGGGCGGGGGCGTCGGTCATCTGGAAACCTCTGGGTTCGTGTTTGCGATGGCCAAGAGGTAAGAGGTTTGCGCATATATATGAAATTTATTATATGACTAAGCGTAATCGGGATTTTCAATAACATGCCCAGCCTTCGCCAGCTTCGCTTTCTGACTGCGCTTGCCGATACGCTGAACTTCTCGCGCGCGGCCGAGGTCTGCAACGTGACGCAGCCGACGCTTTCGACCGGGTTGAAAGAACTTGAGGGGCGCCTTGGTGTTGTGCTGGCCGAGCGCACACGGCAATCGGTCATGCTGACCCCGGCGGGCGAAGATATTGCTGCGCGTGCCCGCCGGATACTGGCCGAGGTCAAGGATATCGAGGCTGCGGCGCGCCAGCACAGCGGCGCCTTTCAGGGAGAGGTACGGCTGGGGGCGATCCCGACGCTGGGGCCATTCCTGCTGCCCCGCGCCTTGCCCGCGATCCGCCGTCGCTGGCCTGATCTGCGGATATTCCTGCGTGAGGAACTGACCGACAGCCTTGCCGCCGGGCTGGCCGAGGGACGGCTTGACCTGATTCTGGTCGCGCTTCCCCATGATCTTGGCGATGCGGTGGTTGAGCCGTTGTTTCAGGATGGATACCAGTTGGCTGTCAGCGAGAAACATGCGCTGGCGGCCAAGGGTCAGGCAGAGCCTGAAGATCTGTCCCGCACGCCGCTGTTGTTGCTTGAGCGGGGCCATTGTTTGCAGCGCCACGCGCTCTCGGCTTTTCCGGGGATCGCGCTCCACGCCGATGAAGCATTTGCCGCGACCAGCCTGCCGACCCTTGTTTCGATGGTCGAGGAGGGGCTGGGCATCACGCTTTTGCCTCAGCTGGCGGTGGATGCCGGGGCGACGCGGGGGCATCGTGTCGCGCTTTTGCCGCTGCCCGGCGCATGTCCGCGCCAGGTGGTGCTGGCCTGGCGTCCTGGATCGCCGCACACGGAAGTCTTCCTGCAGATGGCGGCCCTGCTTCGCGATGTGCGCGAGGAAACGGTCGCGGCCTGAAATTCCTGCTGTCGCGGGTGCTGCGGCACGGGTGTCTTTGGCGACACCGTGCCGCAGCATGGTTAAGCGAAGATCTATTCCTGCGTCCAGGCGATACCGGGATCTACCTTATAGCTCCATGGAAGCCCGGAGTTGCGCCAGCCGTCCACGGCCCGCACACCTTTCGACGTTCCTTCCTTGAGCGTGCCGCCTTCAAAGCCATCGGTAACGGACCAGACTTTGGTATAGCCCATTGCATTGATCACATCCGCCGCAGGTGCGCTGCGCGACGAACCCGAACGGCACATCACGATGATGGTATCCTCTGGTGTCACGCCAAGGGCATCGAGACGGGCCTTTACGCTGGCCTCGAACCCATCGTTGCGCTTCATCGGCCAGACGCCCTTTTCGGCACTGAATGCGGAACGGTCGAGCACCATCCACGGCACATGGATGTCCAGCCCTTCGGCGGCGCCGGTGAACATCAGCTCGGACGGGTCGCGGACATCGATCAGGATGGCGCGCGGATCGGTCTCCATCATGGCATGGGCCTCTGTCGCAGTTGCGTAAAGGCCGAGTTTCGTTTCGCTGTAGGAATCGCCCTCCTGGGCCAGGGCGGCACAGGGCAGCATGATGGCGAAAGCAAGGGCGGGCAGGATATGTTTCATGTTCATGTTCATGGTCCCGGTTCAGAAGCTCATGACTGTCGTGTCGTCGGAGGTCAGTTCCTTCGCCATGGCGTCGGGGGTCGCAGCGGTCACGCCATCGATGAGAACTTCCGGGCCGGCACCCAGCCCTGGCAGATAGATTGCGCAAACCTGCACCTGCACACCGTTCTTCTCGATCATCGTCTTCAGAAGGCCTTGCGGGCTGGCGCCTTGCGGGGGCTGGCCTGCCGTCGCGGTTTCCGGGGCGGCTTTCAGCGCGATATCACCGGCGGGGCCGCAAAGCAGGATTTTCGCCTCGGCCCCCTGCGCCACGGCGTTCATGGTCAGAACCATCGCCATAAGCTGGGTCTGGGCCTCGGGCGCCGTCAGGATCGTCACCAGTTTGCGCGGTTCGTCAGCCTGGGCCGCGCCTGCGCTGGTCAGAGCCAGAGCGGCGGCAAGGAGGGTCGTTTTCATGGGTTCGGTCCTTTTCTCGTTGGTGACAATGGAGGTTTGCGATGGCCGACTGGGCTATCCAGTGTGTTTACCCGGCCTTCGCAGCGGGGCCTGTCGCGGCCAGGCTCTTCCAGGCGTCGTATTGCGACAAGAAGACCTCACCGTTCAGATCGCGCAGGAAATGTGTGGTCTTGAGCCGGTCCATGACCGGGCCCTTCACTTCCGACAGATGCAGGCGGACCTTCTGCGCGGCCAGTTCCGTGGCCAGCGCCTCAAGGGATTCCAGCGCGGAAAAGTCGATCACATTCACCGCCGAACACATCAGCACCACCTCGCGAATGGCGGGGTCGGCTGCCAGGCGATCCAGCACCAGCGTTTCGATGGCGCGAGCATTGGCGAAATAAAGGCTCTCATCCACCCGCAGCATCAGCACGCCCGGCAGGGTCTCGACCTTGTGGCGCAGCACATTGCGGAAATGCTGGCTGCCGGGCACGAGGCCGACCTCGGCCACATGCGGGCGGGCGGTGTTCAGGACGTGCAACAGCACGGACAGCGCGACGCCGGTCGAGACCCCGGCCTCGACTCCGAACAGAAGCGTGGAAAGGACGGTCACCACAACGCTTGCGAAATCGCGCCGCGAATAGGCCCAGGTGCGGCGCAGGATCGCCGGATCCACAAGGCTCAGGACGGCGACGATGATCGTGGCTGCCAGCGTGGCTTGGGGCAGGAAATAAAGCAGCGGCGTTAGGGTCAGCGCAGCCAGTGCCAGCCCGATGGCCGTGAACGCGCCCGCAGCAGGGGTGGCGGCACCCGCGTCATAATTCACGACTGATCGCGCAAAGCCCCCCGTCACCGGAAAACCGCCCGAAAAAGCCGCACCGACATTGGCGGCACCAAGGCCGATCAGCTCCTGATCCGGGTCGATGCGCTGGCGTTTTTTTGCAGCAAGGGTCTGCGCGACCGAAACGCTTTCGACAAAGCCGATGATCGAAATCAGCGCGGCGGGCAGAAGAAGCGCGCCGATCAGACCTGGCGACAGGTCGGGCACGGTGAGGGGCGGCAATCCTTGCGGGATGTGGCCTACGATGGCAACGCCCTGCTCATGCAGGCCGAAACCCCAGACGGTGACTGTGGTCGCTACAATTGCAAAGACCGGCCCGGCGCGAGTCAGCAGCGTCGCCAGCCCGTCGCCTGCGCCAAGCCGCATCATCGTGGGCTTCATTCCTTTGCGCACCCAGACCAGAAATGCGGTAGAGGCTGCGCCAATCACCAGCGTTTGCCAGTTCGTCTCGGCCAGATGCTGCCAGAGCCGATGCAGGATTTCCGGCAGTGTGTCACCACCACCCGCGATGCCGAAGATATGCCGCGCCTGCCCGGCGGCGATCAGCAGGCCCGAGGCGATGATGAAACCCGCGATCACCGGATGGGACAGGAAATTCGCCAGAAAGCCGAAGCGCAGGAGGCCCAGGCCAATCAGCATGGCGCCCGACAGCAGCGCGAGCGTCAGCGCGGCCACGGCATAGCCTGCGGTGCCGCTTTCCGCGACCTGACCGACCGCCGAGGCTGTCATCAGGGAAACCACGGCGACCGGCCCCACCGCCAGCGCCCGGCTGGTGCCGAAGATCGCGTAAAGCACGATCGGCAGGCAGGAGGCATAGATCCCCGCCTCGGGGGGCAGGCCGGCCAGCATCGCATAGGCCAGCGATTGCGGCACCAGCATGATGGTGACGATCACCGCCGCCGTCAGGTCGGACGACAGATCCGATTTCGAATAGCGCCGTCCCCAGTCGAGGGAGGGCAGATGGCGGGTCAGGGACAGGCGCATGGGGGCCGCTTTCAGCAATAGGCAGATCGCGCGGCTGCAGGAGCGGGCGAGGCGATGAAACAAGGTCAGGGGGCCAGGGCGGCGGTACACAGCATCGAGGATCGGGCGCCGGACCGGCAGTAGGCCAGGACCGGCCCCGAAGCCGTTCGCATCGCCTCGGCCATGGCGGGGGCTTGACGCGCGAAATCCGAAGGTCCGGCGACGGGCAGATACAGGGTCGCCAGCCCTGCCGACTGAGCTGCTTCGGCGACCTCAGTAAAGCCGGGCTGGCCACGCTCTTCATCGTCCGGACGATTGCAGACCAGGAGGCGATAGCCGTTTCGGACGATCTCGGGGATATCCGAAAGTTCGACCTGTCCGCAGATCCCGAGCCTGGGAGAGAGTTTCTGGATCTTCATACTCACCCACCCTTTACAGTGCGCCGAGCGGCACCTTGAGGAACCGCTTGCCGCTCTCGTCCTCGGGCGGCAATTCGCCTGCCTTCATATTGACCTGAAGCGAGGGGATGATCAGCGTCGGCATCTTCAGCGTGGCATCGCGTGCCTCGCGCATGGCGATGAACTCTTCGCGCGTGCGGCGTTTGCCGACATGGATATTGTGGTCCTGCTGTTCGCCCACCGTGGTTTCCCAGCGGATGTCGCGGCCGTTCGGGCCGTAGTCATGGCACATGAAGAGCCGCGTCTCGTGCGGCAAAGCCAGTACCCTCTGGATGCTGTCGTAAAGCGTGCCTGCATCGCCGCCCGGGAAATCGGCGCGAGCCGAGCCGCCATCGGGCATGAAGAGCGTGTCGCCCACGAAAGCCGCATCGCCCATCACATGGGTCATGCAGGCCGGAGTATGGCCGGGAGTGTGGATAGCGCAACAGGCCATGACGCCGATCTGATAGCTGTCGCCGTCCTCGAACAGCCGGTCGAACTGGCTGCCGTCGCGCTGGAA
>JAGRMS010000103.1 GCA_020441135.1 Pseudooceanicola sp. | reverse complement strand
ATGACGTGGTCGGCGTGACGCTGCAACTCTACGATCATGGGGCCGCGCTGGCGAAGAAGGGGGCCTGCTGCGCGGGCATCGACATTCACGACGCGCGGCGCGTGGCGGAAATGCGGGGGTTTCCGCATTACGTCCTGGACTATGAAAATGTCTTCCGGGACGCGGTAATCGACGAGTTTGCCGACAGTTACCTGGCCGGAGCGACCCCGGTGCCCTGCATCCGCTGCAACGAAAGGGTCAAGTTCAAGGATCTGCTGGAGACCGCCAAAGACCTGGAAGCCGATTGCATGGCGACGGGCCATTACATCCAGCGCCGTCTCGGCGTGCGGGGGCCGGAGCTGCATTGCGCCGCGGACAGTGGACGCGACCAGTCCTACTTCCTGTTCTCCACGACACCCGAGCAGCTGTCCTTCCTGCGGTTTCCACTGGGCCATCTGCCGTCGAAGGCGGCGACCCGGGCGCTTGCGGCACAATACGGGCTGGCGGTGGCGGACAAGCCGGACAGCCAGGACATCTGTTTTGTGCCGAACGGCGACTATGCGTCGGTCATCGAGAAGTTGCGGCCCGGCGCCGGGCGGCCGGGCGAGATCGTACATGCCGACGGGCGGGTTCTGGGCCGTCACGACGGGGTGATTCGCTATACCATCGGGCAGCGGCGGGGGCTGGGCGTCGGCGGGCTGGCGGAGCCGCTGTATGTCGTGGCGCTGGATGTGGAGAACGCGCGGGTGGTGGTCGGACCCAAGGCGATGCTGGCCACGCGGACCGTTCCCTTGAGGGAAATCAACTGGTTGGGCGATGAACCTCTCACGTCGCGTGAAGAATGGGCGGTGTCGGTGCGCGTGCGGTCGACCCGGCCGCCAAGCGAGGCGGTGCTGCGGCCGCTGTCGGCAACCACCGCGACGGTCGAACTGCTGAACGCCGAGGAAGGCGTCTCGCCGGGGCAAGCCTGCGTATTCTACGAAACCGGCGGCACCCGCGTGCTGGGCGGCGGCTGGATCTGGCGGGGCTGAAGCCGCGCCAGAACCGCCTCGGCGGCGCGCAGACCGGGCGGGGTGCCGCCCTGGCCGAGGCGTTGCATCGTGAGGGCCATCGCGTCAGCCTGGGCCCCGGGAGCCGTCCAGACCTGCGCGAGTCCTTCGGCGATCAGGTCGGGCTGGCACTTCTCACCGATGAACTCGGGCACGGTGCGGGTCTCCGACACCAGATTGACCAGCGTGACTGTATCCACCAGCAGCATCCGGCTGATGATCCGGCGGCTGAGCCAGCTCATGTCGTAGGCGATGACCATCGGGGTCTGCGCCGCCGCCAGTTCCAGAGAGACGGTGCCGGAGGCCGCGAGCGCCAGCCGGGCGGCGGCGAAGGCGGCGCGCTTGCGGGCGGGGTCGGAGGCCGGGATCACAATCGGATTGCCGGGCCAGTGACGCACGGCGTCGCGCACCAGCGGCTCGACGGGGCCCGCCGCCGGGACGACGACGCGGGTTTCGGGATGGGTGTTCAGGAACCGCTCCAGCGCCGCGCCGAAGGTCGGGGCCAACCGCGAGACCTCGCCCCGGCGGGAGCCCGGCAGGACAAGCAGGATGTCGCCGCCCATTTCGGCGCGGAAGGCAGCAGCCTCCTGTTCGCTGGACTGCGGCTCGGCCACCACCGGGTGGCCGACAAAATCGCAGTCCATGCCCGCGGCCTGCATCAGGGGCGGCTCGAAGGGGAACAGGGCAAGGACGTGGTCGATGACCCGCGCCATCTTGGCGGCGCGGCCCGGGCGCCAGGCCCAGACGGTCGGCGCGACGTAGTGGACGGTGCGGATGTTGCCGGCGTCCTTCACCTGCCGGGCGACGCGCAGGCAGAAATCCGGGCTGTCGACGGTGATTAGAACATCGGGTTGCGTGTCGAGCACCGCCTGCGCCGTCTCGCGGATGCGGCGCTTGAGGTGGAAATACTTCGGCAGAATCTCGGCCAACCCCATGACGCTGAGTTCGTCCATGGGGAAGCGGCTGACCAGCCCTTGCGCGATCATCTGCGTGCCGCCGATGCCATTGAAGGCGATATCCGGTTGCAGCGACTTCAGCCCCGCCATCAGCGCGCCGCCCAACCGGTCGCCGGACGGCTCACCGGCGACAAGGAAGACCTTCACGGGCGCACCCAGAGGAACAGGCCGCGCGCGTCGGCCTCGGCGATCACCGCCGCCGGATCGAGCACCAGGACGCCGCCTGCCGCGATCACGATGCCGTCGAGGCCCGCAGCCGCCGCGCCCTGAACGGTCTGAATGCCGACAGCGGGCAGGTCGAAGCGGCGGTCCTGCCCGTCCTTGGGGGCCTTCATCAGCAGACCGCCGCTCGGGCCGTCATGCCCGGCGGCGAGGCTTGCCAGCATCCAGTCGGTGCCGGGCAGCGTCTCGATGGCCAGCACCTGGCCGCGGGCGACGACACAGCCCTGGCCGATGTCGAGCGGGGCCAGCGCCGCCAGGACCGAGGCGGCGCGAGCGGCGTCGGTGCGGTGGCGATCCTGCGGCCGCGCTCGGGTCGGCACGCCCTCGTCCAGCAGCAGGCCGGACGCGATCTCTGCGGCGCCGACGACGCGCAGTCCGGCGTCCTCGAACAGGCCGACGACCGCCCGCAGGGCGCTGTCGTCGCCCGCGCCAAGCGCCGCAAGGATGCGCGGCACCAAGGGGGCGGTCGCTGCGTCTACGGCCTGCGGATCGAGAGCGGGCCGCCGGATCGCCCCGGCAAAGCAGACCTCGTCGACGCCTTCGGCGGCAAGGTCGGAAATCAAGGTGCCCAGTTGTTCCAGCCGGAACGACCGGACGGGCCGCATCCCCATGCCTTCGGCCGGGAAACCTTCCAGTTCGGCGACGCGGAACACCTGCCGGCGCGCCTCCAGCACCTCGGCCAGCAGCCCCGGCAGGCGCCCCTGCCCGGCGATGAGGGCGAGCATGGCTCAGCCCCCCGGGGTCAGGAACGACCGGTCGCTGCGGGCCATGACGAAGTTGACGATCTCGCGGACATACTGGCTTTCGGTCTCGTCACCGAGACGCCGTGCCCGGTCCTGGAACGCACCCTCACCCTGCGCCAGCATCTGGAACGCGGCCCGAAGCGCCGTGATGTCGGCCCGCGACACGCCGCGCCGCTTGAGGCCGACAAGGTTCAGCCCGTCGAGCTGGCCGCGCGGGGCCTGCACGAGACCGTAGGGGATCACGTCGTTCGTCACCATGGTGACCGCCCCGATGATCGCGCCCTTGCCGATGCGGACCCACTGGTGAACGCCCGACAGACCGCCGACGATCACATCGTCCTCCAGCACGCAATGGCCCGCGATGGCGGCAGAGTTCACCACGATCACCCGGTCGCCGATCTGTGCGTCATGGGCAATGTGACTGCCCGCCATGAAAAGCCCGTCATCGCCCACGCGGGTAATGCCACCGCCGCCTTCGGTTCCGGCGTTCATCGTCACATGCTCGCGGATACGGTTGCGCGCGCCGATGACAAGGCGGCTGTGTTCGCCCCTGAATTTCAGATCCTGCGGAATTTCGCCGATCACCGAGAAGGGAAAGATCACCGTGCCCGCGCCGATCTCGGTGTCGCCGGTGACGACCACATGGCTTTTCAGCTCCACCCCCTCGGCCAGCTTTACCTGCGGCCCGACCACGCAGAACGGGCCGACGGTGCAGCCCGCGCCGATCTGGGCGCCCGGTTCGATGACGGCGGAGGGATGGATGCTCATGGCTCAGCCCCTGGGCATGTCGATCATTGCGGTGAATTCGGCCTCGGCGGCCACGTCACCTTCGACCGTGGCCTGGCCCGCGAACTTCCACACCTTGCCACCGGGCTTGCCCCGCAGCGTCGTCAGCTTCATCTCGAGCACGTCGCCGGGGATCACCTTGCGGCGGAACTTGCAGTTGTCGATCGACATGAAATAGATCAGCAGGTTCTTGTCGGCAAAGTCGAGCGCAACGCCCACCATCACCGCCGCCGTCTGGGCCATCGCCTCGACGATGGTGACGCCGGGCATGATCGGCGTGCCGGGAAAGTGGCCCTGGAAGTGCGGCTCGTTCATGGTCACGTTCTTGATGCCCGTTGCCGAGGCGGTGCCGTCGATCGCAACCACCTTGTCCACCAGCAGAAAGGGATAGCGGTGCGGCAGGATGCGCTGGATCAGCTGGATGTCGGCCTGTTTCAGGGTCTCGGTCATGTGCTCTTTCCCGCTTTTTGTTGCGAACGATCTAGCAACCCCTGCCCTCGCGGGCAAGTTGATCACTCTCCGGTGCCGATGATCGCGTCGATCCGCTCGATGGCGATTTCGGTGATGTCGGTGGCGTTGGCGCTGAGGAAGACGCTCGAGCGTTCCAGGATCACGCCTGCCCCGGCCTCTTGCATCAGCGCGATCAGCACCGGGCGGGCGGTCTCGTAGAACTTGCCGCGCGCGGCATCCTGCTTCTGAACCAGGGCGCGCGCCTTGGTGTCCTGTGTCCGGCGGATCACCTGGACCTTTTCGTTGAAAGAATCCGCCAGGGTGCGGAAGGCGGCGGGTTCCATCGCCTGGCGCTTTTCGGTCAGCGCCTTTTCCTCGGCGGTCAGATCGGCCTCGATCGAGCGGTTTTCCCTGGCCAGCGCCGCACCTTCCGCCTCGATCTCGGCGGCGATGCGCTTGCCGAAAGCCGATTCGATGAACAGCCGCTCGGACGAGATGGTCAGGATGTCGCCCTGCGGCAGCCCGAGTTGCTGCGCGGATACAGGCGCGGCCGCCAGCAGAAGGGCCAGCAGCCGGGCAAGAAAGCCAAGCCGCATCCCGGCCTCAGAAATTCGCCTGAAGCGTGACGTCGAAGGTGCGTTCCTTGTCGAAGGCTTCCTTCTTCAGGGCGTTCGAGAAGTTGAATCGCAGCGGGCCAAAGCCGGTGTTCCACAGGAAGGACAGTCCGATCACATGGCGCAACGATCCATTCCCGCCGACGATCTCGCCCGGAGCGGTGCCCGAAGTATCGACGTTGCGCAGATCCCAGAGGTTGCCGACGTCGTAGAACACGCCGCCGCGCAGGCCGATCTCTTCGGGCAGGCCCAGCGGGAATTCCGCCTCGAAGCGCGCGACGAAATACTTGTTGCCGCCAATGGCGTCGCTCTTGCCGCCCGACAGGTCACGCGGGCCGACGCCGTTCGGTTCGAAACCGCGCAACACATCGGGTGACAGGATGTAGCGGTCGATGGTTCGGCTGGTGTTGGAGCCGCGCCAGCTGAGCACGCCTGCCTCAACTGTCGCGCGCAGCGTCACTTCCTCGTTCAGGATCTTGGTCTGTGCAATCGCCTTCGCATGGGATCGCACGAACTCGTTGTCGCCACCAGACAGGCCGAAATCGGCCCCGGTCTCGAAGTACAGACCGGCGTTCGGGTTAAGACCGCCAACGCGGCTGTCCCAGGAATACTGGAAGCCGACAAGGTTGGTCGTTCTGTCGCCAAAGCCGATCTCGCGCGAGATGACGACGCCGCTGGTGACGTTGTCGCGCGCTTCCATTCTGGCGTTGCTGAAAGAGTAGCGCAATTGCAACGTGCCGCGTTCCGACAGCGGAAACTCGATGTAGGGGTCGAAGAAATCCCGCTTGGTGTCGAAGGTGGCATAGGACGAATCCGTCCCTGTGGTGCCAAGCGACAGCCCGAATTTCAGATCGCGGCCCAGCAGGTGCGGTTCGACAAAGCTGAGCGTGTATTCTTCCGAATTGGTCGCCGACGAGATCGACAGGCCGACCTGCTGTCCGCGGCCCAGGAAGTTGTTCTCGCGCAGGCCGATGGCCAGACCGAAGCCATTGCTGGCCGAATAGGAGCCGCCAAGGCTGAGCGAGCCGGTCGGCTTTTCCTCGACGTTGACGTCGACGACGACCTGATCCTGCGCCGATCCCTGGCGTGCATCCACCTCGGCCGTCTCAAAGAAGCCCAGCGCGCGGATCCGTTCGGCGCTTTCGCGGATTTCGCGCGGGTTGAACGGGTCGCCTTCTGCCACCTTGAACTGCTGGCGCACCACGCGGTCGAGCGTGGTGGTGTTGCCCTCGATGTCGATGCGCTCGACGAAGACCCGCGGGCCGCGCACCAGGGCGAATTCGACGTTCAGCGCCAGGTTGCGCTCGTCCCGGGTGATGCGCGGATCGACGCGCAGGAAGTCGATGCCTTTCTGGATCGCCAGACGCTCCATCCGGGCGATGGAGTTTTCCACCAGTGCCGGAGAGTAGACGACGCCGGGCTTGATGCGCAGGGCGGCCTGGAACTCGGCCGCGTCGGCCTCGGGAATCTCGCTGACGGTGGTGATGTTGCCGAAGGTGAACTGCTGCCCCTCTTCGACGTTCACCGCCATGAAGAAGGCGTCGCGTTCGCGGGTGAATTCGATGTTGGTGCCCAGCACGCGGAAGTCGATATAGCCGCGCGAGAGGTAGAAGTCGCGCAGCACCTGCTTGTCGAACTCGACCCGTTCCTCGACCACGGTGTCCTTGTTGATCAGCGCGCGCAGGATGCCGGCCTGCTTGGTCTCGAGCACGCGGCGCAGGCGGCGGTCGGAGTAGGCACGGTTGCCGACAAAGCTGACGCGCTCGACCTCGGAGGTCGCCCCTTCGGCAACCTCGAACACGAGGTCCACCCGGTTGTCGCTGCGCCGGATGATGCGCGGCGTGACCGTCGCGGCGACGCGGCCCTGCACCGAGTAGAGCTTGGCCATCTCGTTGGCGTCTTCCTCGGCCTGGGTCGGGTTGAAGACGCGGCGGGATTTCGACTTGATCAGCTTTTCCAGCGCCTCGTCCTTGACGCGGCGGTTGCCCTCGATGCTGATGCGGTTGATCATCGGGTATTCGGTGACGCGCACCAGCAGGGTGCCGCCGCGCGGGACGATCTCGACCTTCTCGAACAGACCGCTGCCCAGAACGCGCTGATAGGCGTCGTTCAGGTCGCCGCCGCTGACGGACTTGCCCGCCTCGATGCCGGTATAGGTCGCGATCGTGCTGGTCTGGATACGCGCGTTGCCTTCGACCTGGATACGCGAAAAGCGGTAGGATTGCGCCTCGACGGAACCCCCTGTCACCATCAGCGCCAAGGCGGCCGAGGCGAGGCTGGTCTGGCACAACATCCAGAGGCCACGGCCCCGCGTGGTGCAGGATGTATTCCCGACGCGCCCAAAACTCATGATACCACCCGCCTGTCCCAGCTTTTGAATCCTGACTACCGACATTGCGCCGCGATGTCAAAACCAAGAAAAGCGGCGCCCGGGTTTTTGCCGGGCGCCGCGATTGTCCGATGACAGTGAGATTTGCGGGTCAGAGACCGGCGAGATAGGCGCCCAGTCCCAGCGCCAACGGGATCGCCACGACGAACAGCGCGCGATCGCTGTTCAGCGACACCAATAGCGAAAACCCACGGTAGGATTGCTGCAACGTCTGCATGTCGAAAAACCCTTGTGCTGCCTGATGCGGGCAAATTGCCTTGCGAATATGGCAACAGTGGGGCCGGATCGTGGCCGGACCCTAGCAGGTCGCGTCGTTGTAGAGCGCGAAGGCCATCAGCGTCAGCAGCATGGCGATGCCGACGCTCATCAGCACGCGCATGGCAAGGTCGCTGGGGGCCCTTCGGGCGACCGCCTCGTAGGCGTAGAACATCAGGTGGCCGCCATCCAGCGCCGGGATCGGGAAGAGGTTCAGCAGGCCGACCGCCGTGGACAGCGAGGCAATGAACCAGATGAAGCTTTGCGCGCCGAGGCTGGCGGTATCGCCCGAAGCCTTGGCGATGCCGAGCGGGCCCGAGATGTTGCAGCTGTCGATCCGCCCCGTGACGATGTGCCAGAGCCCCGAGACCGAGGTTGTCACCGTCCCCGCCATCTGCGCCACCGCGCCAGTCAGCGAGCGCCAGATCCCGGCGGGTTCGCGCGCGGGCTCGAACGCCATCGAACTGACGACGCCGATCCGCCAGACGCGGGCAAAGCCGCCGTCCTGCTGCGGCTCGTCCACCCCGCGCGGGACCAGCGTGAAATCGAGCGTCTGGCCGTTGCGCCAGACCTGCACTTGCAGGGCGCGGCCGTCCGAGGCTTCGACCTGGGTCTTGAGCTGGTCGAAGGCGAAGACCGGGGCGCCGTCGACCTGCGTGATGACGTCGCCCGGTTCCAGCCCGGCATCCATCGCCGCGCTGCGCGGGGCGACAGAGGTGATATAGGGCGGATAAAGGAAGGGGCCCTGTACCGACACCTCGGACTCGCCACGGCGCACGGAGTAATCCAGCGGCTCGGAGGCGGGCAATTGTGCGCGGAAACCGTCCCAGTTGTCGTCTTCGTCGAAGCGGGGCACGTCGATCCCGCCGACGGCAAGGATCTGGTCGCCTTCCCTCAACTCGTAGCTGCCCTGGGGCAGCGGCCGGATCTCGCCCACCGTCAGCGGATCCGAAGCCATGCCGCGCGCCATGAAGATGGCGGCGAAGATCAGGATCGACAGGACGAAGTTGAAGACAGGCCCGGCAGCGACAGTGGCCGTGCGCGCCCAGAGCGGCGCGCCGTGCATCGT
>JAGRMS010000102.1 GCA_020441135.1 Pseudooceanicola sp. | reverse complement strand
TCCTGCATGTTCATCAGCCAGGACGCCTCGCCCGCCACGTTGATCACCAGCGCCTCCGGGTGCGCCATCTGCACCCCGATCGAGGCCGGAAAGCCATAGCCCATCGTCCCGAGTCCGCCCGAGGTCATCCAGTGGTTCGGATCCTCGAAACCCAGGAACTGCGCCGCCCACATCTNNCATCTGGTGCTGGCCGACCTCGGTGCAGATGAAGCGGTCCTTGCGGTCCTTCGTCAGCGCCTCCAGCCGCTCCAGCGCATACTGCGGCTTGATCGAGGTCTTGGACGGCTTGTATTTCAGGCAATCCGCCTGCCGCCACTCCTCGATCTGCCGCCGCCACTTCACCAGCGCCTCGGTCTCGGTCTTGCGCCCGCGCGCCTTCCAGACCTTGAGGATATCCTCCAGCACATGCGCCACGTCGCCGACGATCGGGATATCCGCCTTGATCACCTTGTTGATCGACGACGGGTCGATGTCGATATGCGCCTTCTTCGACTTCGGGCTGAAGGCGTCGATACGCCCGGTGATCCGGTCGTCGAACCGCGCGCCGATGTTGATCATCAGGTCGCAGCCGTGCATGGCGAGGTTGGCCTCGTAAAGCCCGTGCATCCCCAGCATCCCCAGCCAGTTCTTGCCCGAAGCCGGATAGGCCCCGAGGCCCATCAGCGTCGAGGTCACGGGGAACCCGGTCGCATCCACCAGCTCGCGCAGCAGCTGGCTCGCGGCGGGGCCGGAGTTGATGACGCCGCCGCCGGTATAGAACACCGGCCGCTTGGCCTTTTCCATCGCCGCCACCAGCTCGGTGATCGCCTCCATGTCGCCCTTCAGCTTCGGCTGATAGTGCGAGGTCGACGGCTTCGGCGGCGCGTAGGTGCCGGTTGCGAACTGCACGTCCTTCGGAATGTCGATCAACACCGGCCCCGGACGCCCCGACCGCGCGACATGGAACGCCTCGTGGATCGTCGCCGCCAGGCGCGCGGTGTCCTTCACCAGCCAGTTGTGCTTGGTGCAGGGCCGGGTGATGCCCACCGTGTCCGCCTCCTGGAACGCGTCCGAGCCAATCAGGAAGGTCGGCACCTGCGCCGTGATCACCAGGATCGGGATCGAATCGAGCAGCGCGTCGGTCAGCCCGGTAACGGTATTCGTCGCACCAGGGCCCGACGTCACCAGAACCACGCCCACCTTGCCGGTCGACCGGGCATAGCCCTCCGCCGCATGGACCGCGCCCTGTTCGTGGCGCACCAGGATGTGGCGGATGTCGTTCTGCTGGAAGATCTCGTCATAGATCGGCAGCGCCGCCCCGCCGGGATAGCCGAAGATCGTGTCGACGCCCTGATCCTTCAGCGCCTGCACCACCATCTTCGCCCCGGTCATCTCGCGTGTCATCGTCTCTGCTCCATCTTGCGGGCCATCCAGCCTGCGAACGTAAAAAAACCCCCGAGGTCATCGGAGGCGCATGGGGTAGGGGTGTGGATATCCGTCACCGGCCCATGCGCTTCAGTCCTACGATTACGACTAGGGTGGTCATGCCAAAGGCTCCGGTTCTCTGGTGCGCGACCTTAGGAAGGCGACGCGAGGGCGTCAACCGGCAATCGCACGGTAAAAATGACGTTGCGGTTCTGAAATTCGCAATTTTGTTACGACACGCATAGCTGCTGCGCAATTTCCGCAAAGCTCAGGCGCGGATCGGACGGGAATCCGCCGATCCGCGTGCCCCTGACCGCACCTGGTTGCCGCACCGCGGCGCGACGCCAGGGCAGGGCGGTCCCGAATCGATCCGCCCGACCGCCGGGGATGCAACAGCTGACCCAACGGAAACTCCGACTCCGCCACAACCGCCACCTGCAAATCGCCGCGATTTGCCCGAACTATCGGCGCCCGCGGCCGCTTTCTGTGCAACCGGACGGGAGATTTGCTATTCACAACAAGCCACAAACCGTTAGGGTAGCGCCACTTTTACAGACAGGGCCGGGAAGCGGCCCGACATGACGAGATAACGGGAGGAGTACTCAATGGATCGTCGTTCATTCCTGAAGACCACCGCTCTGGGCGGCTCGGCTGCGGCAGCGACCACGCTGGCGGCACCGGCCTACGCACAGGGCAAGCGGACGCTGACGCTCGTCACCACCTGGGGCCGCGGCCTCGCCGGTGTGCATGATTCGGCCCAGTACTGCGCCGACGTGATCACAGCGGCCACCGACGGCGCGCTGACCATCGACCTCAAGGCGGCGGGTGAACTCGTGGGCGCCTTCGAGGTGTTCGACGCGGTGACTTCGGGCCAGGCCGACATGTACCACGGCGCCGACTACTACTTCACCGGCCAGCACCCGGGCTACCAGTTCTACACGGCTGCGCCTTTCGGCATGACCGCGCAGGAAATGGTGAACTGGTACTACCATGGCGGCGGAATGGGGCTGCATGACGAACTCGGCCAGATCTTCGGGCTGAAGTCGTTCATCGCAGGCAACACCGGCGCGCAGTCGGGCGGCTGGTTCCGCAAGGAGATCACCGGCCCCGAAGACTTCAACGGTCTGAAGTTCCGGATGCCCGGCATGGGCGGCAAGGCGCTTGGCAAGCTGGGCGCGAGCGTCCAGAACCTGCCGGGTTCGGAAGTGTACCAGGCCCTGTCCTCGGGTGCCATCGACGGGACCGAGTGGATCGGCCCCTGGGCCGACGAAAAGGCCGGCTTCCAGGAGATCACCAAGTTCTACTACACCGCCGGCTTCCACGAGCCGGGCGCGGCCCTGTCGCTGGCAACCAACCGCGACGTCTTCGACAGCCTGTCGCCCGCGCACCAGAAGATCATCGAACAGGTCGCGGCTTCCTCGCACCAGTGGACCCTGGCGCTGTTCCTCGCCAACAACTCGGCCGCACTGGGCCGTCTGCGCGCCGGTGGCGTGAAGACGCTCGAGTTCCCCGATGCGGTCTGGGACGCCTTCGGCAAGGCCTCGAAAGAGACCCTGGACGAGAACATGGGCGACGAGCTCTTCGCCAAGATCCGCGAAAGCGCCGAAACGTCGATGAAGTCCTCGGCCGCCTGGCTGGCCCTCTCGGACGGTGCCTACACCAAGCAGCGCAGCCGCGTCCTGGGCTAAGCCCGGATCACTGCGACCAAAGACAGCAGGCCCGCGCCCTTGCGCGGGCCTGCATTCACCGGATAACCGGCACGCGAACCAGGGCTCGAACCCTGGTCAGGGAGGGGACCAAACGTCATGCTGGACGCAATCGTCTGGGTCATCAGCAATATTGTTGGCGGCTTTGCCAACCTGTTCCGGGCCTTGGCCAACCCGTCGCTCTGGCTCGACTGGTCGAACAAGGAAGCGATCATGCGCTGGGTCTACTACGGCGGCTCGGTCGAATTCTTCTTTGTGGTCTTCGACCTCTTCCTGCTGCTGACCATCGCCGTGATGGTCAACCGCCGCTTCGGCTGGGCCACCGTCCGGTTCATGGAAGGCTTCGCCAACGTGGTGGGCCGCGTGTTTGCCTGGGCCGGCCTGATCATGGTCCTGCAACAGATCGTCATCGTCTTCGTCCAGCGCGTCTTCGCCCGGCCCGACATGGTCTTCGGCTTCGGCATTCCGCTGCAATACGACATCAGCTGGTGGGGTGAAGAGCTCAAGCTCTACAACGCCATGATCATCTGCCTCTGCGTCTCCTACGCCTTCGTGCAGGGCAGCCACGTCCGGGTCGACCTCGTCTATTCCGCCGTGCGCTTCCGCACCAAGCGCGCCATCGACATGTTCGGCTCGATCTTCTTCATGCTGCCGATGGCGGTGCTGATCTGGCTCTACGGCTGGTATTTCCTCTGGCGCCACCTGATCGTGCCGAAACCCTCGGCCAGCGACACGCTTGAAAAGCTGCTGATGAAGTCCCGCGCCCTGCGCTGGAACGTCGAGCGGATCGGCTTCAGCCCCAACGGTTTCGATCACTACTACATGTTCAAGGTTCTGCTCTGCCTCTTCGCGGCGATGGTCTTTGTCCACGCCTTCGCCTTCTTCTACCGCTCGTATCTCGAGTTCGTCGAAGGCGAGGCCAGCGCGGGCAAATACCTCGACAAGGACACGCTCGGTGAAGGCGAAGAAGCCTTCGAAGGCACCCACTAAAGCGCGGGAACGGACACAATGCTCTTCGGTCTAGACGGCATCGAAATCGGCCTGTTCATCATGATGGCCTGCCTGTTCAGTGCCATCCTCTCGGGCTTCCCCGTGGCCTTCTCGCTGGGCGGGGCTGGGGTCATCGCCTTCGGCATCATCGCCGCGCTCGACAGCGCCGGGCTGCTGATCCACCAGGCCATCGACACCGGCTCGCAGGCCTACAACGACCTCGTGGCCTCGGGGGTGAAGCAGGATCTGATCTCGATCTTCCGCTACCCCGACCTGCCGCGCGTCGACCAGCACGTCTTCGACGGTGGCTGGATGCTGGCGATGGACCGCAACGTGTCCTTCATCGTCAACCGCATGAACGAGCGTGTGCTGGCCGGCCAGTCGATCGAGACGCTGCTCGCCGTGCTCATGTTCGTGCTGATGGGCATCACGCTGGAGCGTTCCAAGATCGCCAACGACCTGCTGACCACCATGGCGCGGGTCTTCGGGCCGCTGCCCGGCGGTCTGGCCGTCTCCATCGTGGTCGTGGGGGCCTTCCTCGCCGCCTCCACCGGGATCGTCGGCGCCACCGTGGTGACGATGGGCCTGCTGGCGCTGCCCACGATGCTGCGCAACAACTACTCGCCCGAGCTTGCCACCGGCGTGATCGCCGCCTCGGGCACGCTTGGGCAGATCATCCCGCCCTCCATCGTCATCGTGCTGCTTGGCACGCTGGCGGGCGACCTCTACGCCACCGCGCAGGAAGAACGCGCCATCGCCGCCGGCTGCACCGACGCGCTGACCTATCTCGGCACGCCCGCCGTGGTCTCGGTCGGCACGCTGTTCCAGGCGGCGCTGCTGCCGGGCATCCTGTTGGCCGGTCTTTATGCCGCCTACGCCTTTGGCTTTGCGATGCTGAATCCTGAAAAGGCGCCGCCGGTCGATCTTGGCCACGGCTCGGGCGAGGTCATCACCCGCAACGAGGGCCTGGCCTGGTTCGTCGCCGCGCCCGTCGCGATCATCGCCGCGGTGCTGATCCTCGGACAGGTCCACATCGTCGGCTCGCAGGACACCACCGTCTCGACCTTCACCGACAGCGCCGAGGGCGCGATCCTGCGCACGCGCGTGTCCGAGGAATGCAAGGCTTCGATGATCGCCCTGCACGGGCAGGACAAGTGGGATCTCGCCGTCAAGCAGCGGGAAGAGATCGACGCCGCCGGCGGTGTCCAGCAAAGCACCCGCCTGACCGACGAGCAACTGGCCGCCGCCCACGCCGAAAAGATCGCCGCCGCCGCTCCCATCGGCAAGGGCATCGCCACCTTCGCCGTCCTGCTGGCGCTGACGCTGGTCATGGGCCGGGGCGTCTCGCCCTCGGCCAGCCGCCAGCCGCTGCTGATCGGTGCCGCGGGCATTGTGCTGATCCTGCTGCTCGACGCGCTGGTGATCTCGCCCGTCACCACGCCGGGTGCCACGGTGCTGATCCTCGGCATCCCGACGCTGATGGCGCTCTGGGGCTGCAAGGCCGCCGCCGCCCGCATGGCGAACAACGACCTCATCAAGGTGGTCTTCCCGCCGCTGGTGCTGATCGTCGCCGTGCTTGGCTCGATCCTGGGCGGCGTCACCAACCCGACCCCCGCCGCCGCGCTGGGGGCGGGCGGGGCGATCATGCTCGCCGCCTACCGCAAGCTGCACGACGAGCAGAAGTCGGGCCGCATCATCCTGCTCTCCACCTTCGCCATCGTCATCTGCCTGCTGATCGGCGTGAACTTCGACCTGCGCGTGAACAACGATCACGTCACCTTCGAGAACTGGGTCGCCTTCTGGTTCGCCAACCTGACCTATCTCTACGCGATGTTCGGCCTGTTCTTCGCACTCTGGACGCTCTACCGCACCGCGGTGCTGCGCCCCGTCGTGCGCGAGACAGCCAAGGTCACGTCGATGGTCTTCTCGATCCTGATCGGCTCGCAGATCCTGAACCTGGTGCTGATCTCCTTCGGCGGCGAGCACTATATCCAGGACTTCCTCAAGAGCTACGACAACGAGTTCACGGTCTTCCTGATCGTGATGCTGGTGCTGTTCCTGCTGGGCTTCGTGCTGGATTTCCTCGAGATCATCTACATCGTCGTGCCCATCGTCGGACCCGTCATCTACGGCGGCTCTTTCGACCCCAAGTGGGTGACGATCATGATCACGGTGAACCTCCAGACCTCCTTCCTGACGCCGCCCTTCGGCTTTGCCCTGTTCTACCTGCGCGGCGTCGCCCCGCCGGAAGTCACCACCGGCCACATCTACCGCGGCATCATCCCCTTCGTGATCATCCAGGTCGCCGGCCTCGCCATCCTCTGGCTGTTCCCGAATATCGTGACGATCGTGCCGGACCTGATCGGGGTGTAGGGCGGGGCTCGCCCCGCCGCGCCGCTCAAGACAAAGGGCAGCGCCCGACCGCCAGTCGGGCGCTGCAACGGTTTTGAAAGGCACTTTATGGTGCCACCCCGTCGAACGCCTTTGATTGCTTCGACGTCGCAAAAGCGCCCGCCCGTCACGCCGCAGGCGTGCCTCCGGCACGACGGGGCGGTCGGGCGCTGGCCGGCGGCACTGCGCGCCTTGAATCCGGGCGCGGCGCTATGCGCCGCCTGACCAGGACCGTAGGGCGGGGCTCGCCCCGCCGGCCCGGCCCTAATCCCCCAAAACCAATCCCGCGTCGTCCGGCCAGCTCACCCGCACCGGCGCGCCGATCCGGCGCATCTCGCCGCTGCGGTTGCTGTCCGCCACCCGCAGCGGCGCCGCCAGTCCCGGCACATCCACCAGGTAGGTGATCCGGTCGCCGAGGTAGACCGCCTCGCGCAC
The DNA here is from genome assembly GCA_020441135.1 of Pseudooceanicola sp. Taxonomy (GTDB): domain Bacteria; phylum Pseudomonadota; class Alphaproteobacteria; order Rhodobacterales; family Rhodobacteraceae; genus Seohaeicola_A. The sequence goes on along the minus strand of JAGRMS010000102.1, from coordinate 5,612 downwards.
CGTCCCGCCCAAGCCTTCGTCCCCCAGCCGCAGGCGCTCCGGCCGCAGCGCCAGGTGCACCGCTGCCCCAGTCTCACGCGGCGCGACATCCGCGAATGCCGCCGACAGCGTCCCCAACGCTCCCTCCACCATCCCCGGACCCGACACCCGCGCCGGGATCAGGTTCATCGTCCCGATGAACTCTGCCACCTCGCGGTTCACCGGCGCGTCATACAGCCGCTTCGGCGTGTCGATCTGCAAGATCCGCCCGCCCGAGACGATGGCGATCCGGTCCGACAGCGTCATCGCCTCTTCCTGGTCGTGCGTCACGAAGACGAAGGTGATCCCCAGCGACCGCTGCATCGCCCGCAACTCCAGCTGCATGTCCTCGCGCAGCTTCTTGTCCAGCGCCGACAAGGGCTCGTCCAGCAGCAGCACCTTGGGCCGCATCACCAGCGCCCGCGCCAGCGCCACACGCTGCCGCTGCCCGCCCGACAGCGCGTGGGCGTTGCGCTTCGCCATCCCCTCCAGCTTGACCATCTCCAGCGCGCCCGCGATCGCCGCCGCCGCTTCGGCCCGCGACAGCTTCAGGTTCTTCAAGCCATACCCGATGTTCTCTTCCACGTTCATGTGCGGAAAGATCGCGTAGGACTGGAACACCATGTTGGTCGGCCGCCGCTCGGGCGGCACGCCGGTCATGTCCTTGGCGTCAATCGACACCCGCCCCGTCGTCGGCTGCTCGATCCCCGCCAGGATCCGCAGCAGCGTCGTCTTGCCGCAGCCCGACGCCCCCAGCATCGAAAAGAACTCGCCCTTGGCGATGTCGAAGGTCACGCCCTTCAGCGCCTGGAAGCTGCCGAAGGATTTCGTCACCCCCTGGATTGCGATCTGCGGGGTCATTCAGAGGTCTCCGGGATTGTTCGACTGCACCCCGCGCCGCCGCAGGATCTCGGCGATCACCACCAGCAGGGTGGACCCGACCAGGATCAACGACCCCAGCGCCAGCGTGGCGGGCAAGCGGTTCGGAAAGCGCAGTTGCGAATACAGGTAGACCGGCAGCGTGTTGTCCGTCCCGGTCAGGAAGAAGGCGATGACGAATTCGTCGAACGAGATGATGAAGCCCAGCAGCAGCGAGGAGATCACCCCCGGCATCGCCAGCGGCAGCGTCACCCGCCGGAAGGTCTGCCAGGGCGGCGAACCCAGGTCGCGCGAGGCTTCCTCGAGGCTCGGGTCGAATCCCTCCATCCGCGACATCAGGACCGAGGTGCAGAAGGGCAGGCAGATCAGCACATGCCCGGCGGCGACGGTCCAGAGCGACAGGGGAATGTTCAGGAACTTCAGAATGATGACCAGCAGCGACACCGCCAGCACGATGGAGGGGATCACCAGCGGCAGCATCATCGCCCCCAGGATCGCGGGCTTGCCCGGAAAGCGAAAACGCGTCAGCGCCAGCGCCGCCGGGATGGCGATGGCCGTGGTCAGCAGCGTCACCCCCAGCCCGATCCGCAGCGAATTGCCCAGCGCCGCCAGCATCGGCGCCTGGCTCCACATCTCGACGTAGTGGCGCAGGGTGAAGCCCTTCAGCGGGAAGGTCGCGAAGGTGTTGTCGTTCAGCGAAAAGACCACCAGCAGCAGCACGGGGCCATAGATGAAGGCCATGAACAACGCGGCGTATATGGTCAGCGGCCTCATCCCTGCCTCCGCGCGCGCATCTTCCAGTAACCGACCAGCGTCAGGAACAGCAGCACCAGCAGCGCGATCACCAGCATCATCACCAGCGACACCGCCGCGCCCATCGGCGCGTCGTTCTGCTTGGTGAACAATTGCTGGACAAGGGAGCCGATCATCGTGCCCCCGGTGCCGCCCACCAGCTGCGGCGTCACATAGTCGCCGACCGTCGGAATGAACACCATCAGCGCGGCGGCGATGGTGCCGGGCATCGACAGGGGCAGCGTGATGCGCCGGAACCGCCGCCAGCGGCTGTCCCCCAGGTCGGCGGCGGCCTCCAGCATCGAACGGTCGATCTTTTCCAGGCTGACATAGATCGGAAGGACGACAAACGTCACCCAGGCATGGCTCAGCGTGATCATCACGGCAGCGGGGTTGTAGAGCAGGAACTCCAGCGGTTTGTCGATGATGCCGAGCGAGATCAGGCCGGAATTGATGGCGCCGTTGAACCCCAGCACCACCTTCCACGAAAAGACGCGCAGCAGGTAGGACGTCCAAAACGGAATGGTCAGCAGGATGATCCAGACCGCCTTGTTCCGCTTGACCCGGAAGGCCAGGAAATAGGCCATCGGATAGGCCATCAGCACCACGGCGACCGTCGCCGTCAGCGACATCACCAGCGACTTGATCATCAGGATCGCCGGGACGGGGTATTCGAGGTAGAAGGTCATCCCCATCCACGCCACCCCGCGCTCGGAAGTGGCGAACAGCCGCCGGTAGTTGTCGAGCGTGAAGGTGGTGTCGAGCGTGAAGCCGTCCTGCGTCCAGAAGCTCAGCACGACCAGCGCCACCATCGGCAGCGCCAGCATCGACACCATGACCACCAGGGCCGGGGTAATCAGCCAGAACCCGGCAAAAGCCTCGCGGCGGCGGGCGGGGTCGCGCAGGGCGACCCCGTTTGTCGTTGCGGAAGACAATTCAGAAATGCGTGGCTTTCAGGTCTTCCCAGACCTTGTTCTGATCCTCCTGCACCGCGTTGTCCGGCGTCCGGAAGACGGTGGAATTCGCCATCATCGCAATCGGATCGTCCAGCCCCATCGCCGCCACGGCCTCGGCATCGGCGATCTCGAAGCTCTTGGTATTGGCGTGCCCGTAGCCCGAGCCCTCGATCAACAGCTTGCCCGTCTCCGGCGACAGCCAGGCATCGACGAAATCATAGGCCGCCGCCTCGTCCGCCTTGCCCGAGTTCAGGATCGACAGCCCGCAGAACCAGGTGAAGAACCCCTCCTTCGGCACCGCGTAGGCCACCGGGATACCCTGTTCCTTCAGGTTGCCGATCACGTCGTTCCAGGCATAGGCCGCCACGATCTCGCCCGAAGCCATGGCCTGCTGCAACTCCGTCGCGTCGGTCCACAGGAACCGCGCCGTCTCCAGCCCCTTGCGTCCCCAGGTCTCGGCCGCGGCGCGCAATTCGTCGCCATGCAGGTTGTAGACCTCGTCGTAGGACTTGCCCTCGACCATCAGTCCGATCTGGATCACCAGCGCGTCGTCCAGCGTCGAAACCCGCCCCTTGTAACGTTCGTCGTAAAGGATGCCCCAGGTCGGCGCGTCGAGGAAATCCTTCTCCACCAGGTCCGGCCGATAGGCGACCGAGGCATTGCCCCAGTCCGCCGGCGCCATCACCACGTCGCCGTTCACCACCACGCCCTCGGCATCCTTCAGCACCGGAAAGACGTCGTTCCAGTGGCTCAGCCGCGCGGTGTCGATCGGCTTCGTCAGCCCGGCGGTGACAAACCGCGCCACCGAATAGTTGCAGGGGTGCATGATATCCGCCGCGAACCCCGCCAAGACCTTCGCCAGCGCCTCTTCCTCGCCCGAGAAGACCGAGAAATTCGGCTGCACCCCGTGCTTCGCCATGAAGGCCGGGAAATAGGCCGGATCGTCGTAGCCGCCCCACTCCAGGCAGGTCAGCATCTCGGCGGCGCGGCCGGCCCGGGGCAGCAGCGTGGCGGAAACGCCGAAGGCAGCGGCGGCCTTCATCATCTCGCGGCGGCTGACCCGCCCCTGCGACATGCGGTCGATGAATTTCAGACGGTTCATGAAATCGCTCCCTGCTGCGCCGTCGGGCAGCCGCCCCCGGCAAAAGTTTGAACAACGGCTCAGAGTCTGGCGTAAAGCCTGCAAACGCGCAATGCTGTTGGTGAACGCTTCAGGAGACTCCCCGTGCAGAAGGCAGAACTCGTTGTCATCAATGCCGATATCCGCAGCATGGATCCGCTGGTGCCCCGCGCCACCGCGCTGGCCGTCGCGGGCGGGCGCGTCCTCGCGCTCGGCTCCGACGCCGAGATGCGCGCGCTGGCGGGGCAGGGGGCCGAGGTGCTCGACGCCCGCGGCCGCCTGCTGCTGCCCGGCTTCCACGACACCCACATCCACCTCCAGGACGGCGGCCACCACTACGTCGAAAGCGCCGACCTCACCACCGCGACCACCCCGGACGAGGCCGTCGCCCTGCTGCAGGCCTTCGCCGCGGAAACCAACCGCGACTGGATCTACGGCGGCTTCTACAGCGCCTCGGCGCTCAATGCGACCAACCTCGACCGGCATGTGCTGGACCGCGCGGTGCCCGACCGGCCTTGCTTCATCACCGCCTCGGACGCCCACAACGCCTGCCTGAACTCGAAGGCGATCGAGATGCTGGGCATCGCCGACGATACCCCCGATCCGCCCGAGGGCACCTTCGTGCGCGACGCGGAAGGCCAGGCCACGGGAATGCTCTACGAACGCGCCGTCAGCTGGTGCAATCAACGCCGCCCGCAGCCGGACGAAGAGGAATACGTCGAAGGCGTCCGCCTGGCCCAGGCGCTCGCCAACCGCCACGGCATCACCGGCGTGCTCGACGCGCTGGTGCAGGACCGCCACGTCCGCATCTACAACCGGATGGCGGAAAGCGGCGACCTGACCGTCCGCGTCATCGCCACCGCCCTCGTGTCCCCGGGCGAGCCGCCGCAACAGGCCGTCGCCCGCGTCTCGGCCCTGCGCGCCGCCGCGCAGCACCCGATGTTCCACGTCCATTCCGCCAAGTTCTTCTTCGACGGCGTGGTCGAAAACCGCACCGCCGCGATGATCGACCCCTATTCCGACGCCATCGGCGGCAACGCGCCCCTGATGTTCGCGCCCGGCGATATCGCGCAGCTGTTCCCCGCCTTCGACGCCGCCCGCTTCCAGATCCACGTCCATGCCATCGGCGACATGGCGGTGCGCGCCGCGCTCGACGGGATGGAGCAGGCCCGCGCGCAGAACGGCCCCTGGCCCTCGCGCCACCACATCGCCCACATCCAGTTCATCGACCCCGCCGACATCCCCCGCTTTGCCGAGCTTGGCGTCGTCGCCAACGTCCAGCCGCTCTGGGCCCGCGCCGAGAAACCCGTGACCGAGGATTCGGTGCCCGTGGTCGGGCCCGAGCGCGCGCAATACATCTACGCCTTCAAGTCCCTGCGCGACGCCCGCGCCGAGATGGTGCTGTCTTCGGACTGGACCGTCAGCACCCTGAACCCCTTCGCGATCATCGAAACCGCCGTGACCCGCCGCCCGCCCCGGCGCGAGGCCAACGTCGAAAGCTTCCTGCCCGAACAATGCCTCGACGTCGCCGACTGCGTGGCGGGCTACACGATCCGCGCGGCGCAGGCGGGCTGGCGCGACCACGAGACCGGCAGCCTGACGCCCGGCAAATGGGCCGATTTCATCGTGCTCGACCGCGACATTTTCACCTGCCCCGCCCGCGACATCGGCGAGACCGAGGTCATCGGCACCTGGCTCGCCGGCGAGGCGGTGCATGGCGGGATCTGAGGGCCGGCGGGGCAAGCCCCGCCCTACGCAGGGTCCGGGCGATGCGCGTGCGAAGCCGGAGAATGGGGGCGCTGCCCCCGTCTCCCTTCGGTCGACTCCCCCGGAGATATTTGGAAAGA
>JAGRMS010000101.1 GCA_020441135.1 Pseudooceanicola sp. | reverse complement strand
AAGTTCTACATCCTCGACCTGAAGGCGCAGAACAGCCTGATCAAGTGGATCACCGAACAGGGGCACACGCTGTTCGTCGTCAGCTGGGTCAACCCCGGCCCTGAACACGCGGATGTCGGCATGGCCGATTACATCGAGGACGGCTACCTGGCCGCCTTCCGCGAGATCAAGGCGATCTGTGGCGTGAAGCAGGTGAACGCGGTCGGCTACTGCATCGCGGGCACGACGCTGGCGCTGGTGCTGTCGCTCTTGAAGCAGAAGGGCGACAAGTCGGTGAAGTCCGCAACCTTCTTCACCGCGCTGACCGACTTCTCGGAGCAGGGAGAGTTCACGCCCTTCCTGTCGGACGACTTCATCGACGGGATCGAGGCCGAGATCGCCGACAAGGGCTATCTGCGCTCGTTCATCATGGCGCGGACGTTTTCCTACCTGCGCTCGAACGACCTGGTCTATGGCCCGGCGATCCGCAGCTATATGCTGGGCGAGACTCCACCCGCCTTTGACCTGCTTTACTGGAACGGCGACGGCACCAATCTGCCGGGGAAGATGGCGGTGGAATACCTGCGCGGGCTCTGCCAGCAGAACCGGCTGGCCGATGGCGGCTTCGACCTGCTGGGGCATACGCTGAAACTGTCCGATGTGGATGTGCCGGTCTGCTCGATCGCCTGCGAGACCGATCACATCGCCGCCTGGCGCGACTGTTACCGGGGCGTGCAGCAGATGGGCGGCAAGGACCGCACCTTCATCATGACCCAGTCGGGGCATATCGCCGGAATCGTTAATCCGCCCAGCAAGAACAAGTATGGCCACTATACCAACGCCGACATGAGCCTGTCCGCGCAAGACTGGCTGGACGGGGCGGCGTTCCACGAAGGATCGTGGTGGCCGCGCTGGGGCGAATGGCTGGCCGGGCGCTCGGGCAAGATGATCCCCGCTCGCCCTGTGGGTGATTCGGACCATCCGGCGCTTGCGCCGGCGCCCGGAACCTATGTGCGGAGCAAGCCAAACGCCTGAATTTGCGGCGTTTTGCAATTTTTCGCTGCGGTGCAGAAATTTTCCTTGAAATGCTGCACCGCAGCAAGCATATTCCTTTCCAGAGATGACCCAGCGGCAGGCGCCGCGCAGACAGAGGAATAGATGCAATGGCCAAGACCCAGGATTTCACCGCCGTCATGAAGGACTTCATGGGCGCGTTCCCGGTTGACACGAAGTCGTTCGAAGGTGCGTTCAAGACCACCGCGACGCTGAACGAAAAGCTGTCGGGCGTTGCGCTCGAAGCCGCCGAGAAGTCGGCCGAGATCTCGAACAAGTGGACCAAGTCGACGCTCGCCAAGCTGGCCGAGCTGTCCAAGGCCAAGTCCGAGCCCGCCGACTACGCCAAGGCGATGAGCGATTTCGCCTCTGCCTCGGCCGAAGTTGCGACCGAATACATGGCTGCCTACGCCGAAGTCGCCAAGAAGGTGCAGATGGACACCGTCGAGCTGATGATGGCCGCCGGTAAGGATCTGACCGAGGACGCGACCGCCGCTGTCAAGAAAGCCACCACCGAAGTGACCGCAGCCGCCAAGAAGGCCGCCGCGCACTGATACGAGTGAACACGCGTTCCGTGCCAATCCTCCCAACGGCACGATCGCGGGGGCGGGTCGCAAGACCCGCCCTTGTTTCGTTCTGGCAGGTTCAAACGGCGGACAACAGCCTGCCCTGATAAGTGTTTTCAATTCATTTTGCAGTCGCATAGTGTTTTTCTGGAATGCAGCATTTCCGGGAGGACGGGATGGCGGACAAGGAAAAGCCTCTGCTCATCAAGCGCTACGCCAGCCGCCGCTTGTACAACACCGAGACAAGCGACTACGTCACGCTGGAAGACATCGCCGGCTTCATCCGCAAGGGGCGCGAGGTGCAGATCGTCGACCTGAAGTCGGGCGACGACCTGACGCGGCAATACCTGCTGCAGATCATCGCGGAACATGAAAGCCGGGGCGAGAACGTGCTGCCGGTCAACGTGCTGAACGACCTGGTGCGCAGCTACATGGTGCCGGGGGGCGGGATGATGCCGCAGTTCCTGCAAAGCTCGTTCGACATGCTGCGCGAGAACCAGGCCAAGATGATGAAGAACATGTCGGCGATGAACCCGATGGCCAAGCTGCCGGGTTTCGAGGCGCTGCAGGCGCAGCAGGAGGCCTTCATCAAGGCGATGACCTCGGGCTGGTCCGGGTCGTCGGGGCCGGAACCGGAGCGCGAGGAAGGCTCGGACGACCTGACCGAGATCAAGAAGCAGCTGGCGGAATTGCAGACCAAGCTGTCGAAGCTGAAATAACCGCTTGCGGCGGGGCGCCTCCCTCCCCCCGCCGGGGGGAGGGATGGGGAGGGGGGCTCAGGCTGCCGCGGCCTGCGTCGCCTCGTCCATCGCCGCCAGAAGGATGTCCGCCACCGCGTCCAGCTGGGCCGCTGTCAGGTGGACCGGCAGCCGGACGTCGCAAGCCTTCATCAGCATCGCGCGGGTCTGCGGCAGGTCGGGCACCTGCGCGAGGAACTGCCAATTCCAGAAGGCGCGGGCGTTGTCGGTCGAAAGACCGAAGACCTGCACCTTGACTCCGCGCCGCTCGGCGGCCGCGGCGAAGGCGCGGATGGCGGGTTCGTCGAGACCGACAAGGTTGAACTGGATCGAATCCGGCGCGCGGACCTCGCCGGGCAGGGGGGCGGGCACCTCGATATGGGGCGAAACCGCGATGCGCGCGGCGACGTGGTCATGGCCTGCGCGCCCGTCGCGGACCCGGCGGGCCAGTTCGGGGATTTGCGGGCGGATCACCGCGGCCGAGAGGTTGTTGAGCCGCAGGTTGTAGAGCGGCAGCTTGTTCTGCCAGCGCCCGAAAGCCTCGGCCAGGTCGGCGGAGTTCTCGCCCCGCGGGCCCTTGTGCTTTTTCCAGTTGTGCTCGTAGGCGCCCGACATGATCACCGCGCGGGCCACCAGGTCGGCGTCGTCGGTGACAAGGATGCCGCCCTCGCCCGCGTTGATCATCTTGTAGGACTGGAAGGAAAAGCACCCCACCCGCCCGATGGTGCCGATGTTGCGTCCGTTCCAGGTGGTGCCGAGCGAATGGGCCGCATCCTCGATGACCGGGATGCCGCGCGCGTCGCAGAGCGTCATGATCGCGTCCATGTCCGAGGTATGGCCGCGCATGTGGCTGATGATGACGGCCTGCACATCATCGAGCCTGGCCGCAAAGTCCGCCAGGTCGATGCGGTAGTTGTCGCCGACCTCGCAGAGGACCGGCACGCAGTCGGCGTGGATCACCGAGGAGGGCACGGCGGCGAAGGTAAAGCCGGGGATCAGCACGCGCGCGTCGCGCGGCAGGCCAAGCGCCTTCAGAGACAGGAACAGCGCGGCGGAGCAGGACGAGACGGCGAGCGCGTAGCGGCTGCCGAGCAGGTCGGCGAACTCACGCTCGAGCAGGGCCACGGGGGCGTTTTCGGGGGCGGTATAGCGGAACAGGTCGCCCGATTGCAGCAACGCCTCGATCGCCTCGCGGGCGGCGGCGGGAATCGGTTCGGCCTGGTGAACGTCGGGTGCCTGTTGCATATTTCGTTTTCCTGAAGACTGCCTTTCGATATTCTAAATCAGGACAGTGACAAGAGGAAGACGAATATGGGGCGGCGACAATGCGCCGCCCCTTGTCTTCACGCCGGTTGCAGCGCGCGGCGCAGGGCCGTGGCCTCGAGCGCGGTCAGCCCGGTGACGGCGGCGGCCTGCACCAGCACGAAGGCGGTGCCCGGCAGGGTCAGACCGCCCGCCAGGACGAGGCCGAGCGAGGCCAGCACCCAGGCGGCATTGCCCGCGACCACCAGCCAGGCGCCGACCGTGAACAGCGGCTGGTGCCGGGCGGTGAAACCCATCAGCAGGGCGGCAGCGACGAGAATGACGATCGCGGCGACGCGGACAGGGCCGGGCAGGCCCAGCATCTGTTCCAGCGGCCCGGCGACAACCGCCAGCATCAGCGCAAAGGCGGCACAGGTGGCAAAATCAAGCCAGAGAAGCGTGCGGATGTCTGTCATGGGGAACTCCTTCGGGTTAGACATGCGCGGACGATGCACGTCGCCGCGCCGCACGCCGATTACGCCGCAGGTAATAATTCATCACGCCAAGATGACTCCGTCGGGTATCGACACAACCCATGCGGGCAACATATTCTGGAACCCATGAATCAGGCCCTGACCCGCACCTCTCCTTCCGTTGGCGATCTGCTTCGCGTCTGGCGGCGGCGGCGCAACATGAGCCAGCTGGCGCTGTCCTCCGAGGCCGAGGTGTCGCAGAAGCACCTGAGCTTTGTCGAGGCGGGCCGGGCCGCGCCCTCGCGCGAGATGGTGCTGCACCTGGCCGAGTTCCTGGACGTGCCGCTGCGCGAGCGCAACGACATGCTGCTGGCCGCCGGGTTCGCGCCGGTCTACCCCGAACGGGCGTTGGACCATCCCGACATGGCGCAGGCGATGGCGGCGGTGCGCCGGGTGCTGGACGCCCACGCGCCTTGCCCTGCGCTGGCGGTGGACCGGCGCTGGACGCTGGTGGCGGCGAATGCGGCGGTGACGCCGCTGCTGGACCTCTGCGCGCCCGGCTTGCGCGAGGGGCCGGTCAACGTGATCCGCCTCAGCCTGCATCCCGAGGGGCTGGCCCCGCATATCGTCAACCTGGCGGAGTGGCGGGGCCATATCCTCGACCGGCTGGGGCGGGAGTATCGCCACAGCCACGACCATGCGCTTGGCACGCTGCTGGCCGAGTGCCGCCGGATGCCGGGCCAGACCGTGCCGCCGCCGCGTGGCGGGGCGATCGCCCTGCCGCTGCGGCTGCGGCTGGGGGGCAGGGTGCTGTCGTTCCTGTCGACGACAACCGTCTTTGGCACCGCTAGCGAGGTCACGCTGTCCGAGCTGACGCTGGAGACCTTCTTTCCCGCCGACGCCGACACCCGGGCGGCGCTGGGCTGAACCCCGGGGCGCGCGGCCACCTGCGCCCTTGAAAACCCCGGCCCCCGGCGATATGTCGGCGCAAACCGCAAACACGAGGGGCCCCGCGACATGGCCACCAGCCCGTTCAAGTTCGTCAACGAGGTCCGCAGCGAGATCTCGAAAGTGGTCTGGCCGACCCGGCGCGAGGTCATGCTGACCACCGTGATGGTCTTCGTCATGGCGACCCTCACCGCGATCTTCTTCGCCCTGGTCGACGTGCTGATCCGCTTCGGGTTGCAGGGCATCCTCGGCGCCTTCGGGTGATCTGCGGCCTTGATCATCGCCCCTTGGGCGGTTAGGTCAGCGGCGGTTTTCGGGTTCACGGCGTGCGGCGATTCGGGTTGCGCGCCGGTTTGGCATTGCGGGAACGCGCGGGCGCGCCCGCCACAGGAACAGCAACCGGCCCCGCGAGAGGCCCGTGAAAGACAAGGACGGCACAGGCGATGGCGAAACGGTGGTACTCGGTCAGCGTTCTCTCGAACTTCGAGAAGAA
>JAGRMS010000542.1 GCA_020441135.1 Pseudooceanicola sp. | reverse complement strand
AAGTTGCGCCCGATCCGCCCGCCCGCGTCGATCACCCCCGGTCCGGTCGCCTGCGGCAGGGCGTTGAACTGCATCACCCGCCGGTCGCTGACGGCCTTCACCCAGGCGGCATCGTCGAGATAGAGCAACCCCGGCGGCGCGGGCTTGTAGACCGAATCCATCCGCGCCTTCTGTTGCAGCGCGATGCGGCGGGTTTCATACTGGTCGGCGATGCTGTCCCAGCGCGCCAGTCGCGTGGGCGTGGACTGGTCGTCCAGCGTTACCGTCGCGCCGGGCAGGTAGTCGAAGAGCGTTTCCAGCGTCTCATGGAAGAACGGCAGCCAGTGTTCGATCCCGGCGTGCTTGCGCCCCGCGCTGACGGCTTCGTACAGCGGATCGTCCGTGCCCGCCGCGCCGAACTCGATGCGGTAATTCTGGCGGAACCGGGTGATCGACGCCTCGTCCAGGATCACCTCGGAGACCGGCGCAAGTTCCACCACCTCAAGTTTCTCGGTGGTGCGCTGCGAGACCGGATCGAACCGCCGCGCCCCGTCCAGCGTGTCGCCGAACAGGTCGAGCCGCACCGGACCGCCCTCGCCCGGCGGATAGATGTCGATGATGCCGCCGCGCACGGCATAGTCGCCCGGTTCCATGACCGTCGGGCTTTGGGAAAACCCCATCCGCACCAGGAAATCGCGCAGGGCGGCCTCGTCGATCCGGTGCCCGACCCGCGCGGTGAAGGCCGCCCCGCGCAGCACCTCGCGCGCCGGAACCCGCTGGGTCGCCGCGTTCAGCGTGGTCAGCAAGACAAAGCGCGCGGGCATCTGGTGGACCAGCGCCGCCAGCGTTGCCATGCGCGCCGCCGAGATGTCGGCGTGGGGCGATACCCGGTCGTAGGGCAGGCAATCCCAGCCGGGGAAGGTCAGCACCGGCATGTCCGGCGCGAAGAAGGCCAGCGCGGCCTGCATCGCCGCCATCCGCTTATCGTCGCGCGCGACATGCAGGACCGGGCGGCCCGACCGCTCGACCTCGTTCAGGACCAGTCGGGCGTCAAACCCCTCGGGCGCGCCGCCAACGGTGATGTGATCGGCTGCCGTCATCGCGCGCTGCCTGTCAGAGCCGGGGTGTCACAGCACCCCGGCGTGAAGGTTCTGATACATGCCCCAGAGGGCGGTGACAAAGATCGACACGGTGCCGATGGCCTGGGTTTTCAGCCGGTGCCGGGTCAGGCGGCGGCACAGCACCTCGCCGTACGACTCCTCGATCTCGATCTGGCGGGCGGTCGACAGGCTCAAGAGCCCCACCAGCGACATCGGGAAGGCCAGCAGGAATACCGCCTGCGCGAACTCGACGCCATACCAGAAGCCCAGCAGCGCCAGCACCGTCAGCAGGAAGCAGGCGAACCCGAGGATCCAGAGGCCCGATACCCGCGCGATGAACAGCAGCCGGTTCACGTTGACCCGCGCAATGTCCGCAAGATCGGCCTCGGCCTGCCCGCCATGACGCCGCGCCCGCTGCACCATGTCGAAGGGCACGCCCAGCACCCAGTGGCTGGCGGTCGACCAGAACACGGCAAGCGCGATCCAGAACCACAGGTTGGAAAAGGATCGCATGTCGATCACTTCGAAGATCGAGGTATACCAGTCCAAGCCCGTGCCCTTGTTCCTGTATCGCCCGGCGGGCGCCTTTGCGGCAATTGTCGCTCTTGTGAGGGTCGGCATTCCATGCCACCCAATCCCGCAATGTGCAAGGAGACCGTGCCATGAAACCGACCGTCGCGCCCTATCCGATGACCCGCCTGCGCCGCGCGCGCCAGTCGGGGGCGATCCGCGGCCTCGTGCGCGAGACGCTTCTGTCGCCCGACGACCTGATCTGGCCGGTCTTCGTGCGCGAGGGCGAAGGGATCGAGGAACCCATCCCCTCGATGCCGGGCGTGGTCCGCCGCACGGTCGACAAGGTGGCCGATGCCGCGCGCGAGGCCTTTGCGCTGGGCGTGCCCGCCATCTGCATCTTTCCCTACACGCCGCTGGAACAGCGCACCGAGGACTGCGCCATGGCCTGGAGCCCCGACAACGTCGCGAACCGCGCGATCCGGGCGATCAAGGCGGCGGTACCGGACATGGCGATCATGACCGACGTGGCGCTCGACCCCTATAACATCAACGGGCACGACGGCTTTGTCGTCGATGGCGAGATCATCAACGACCGTACGGTCGAGGCGCTGGTGAAGATGGCCGTCGCCCAGGCCGAGGCCGGGGCCGA
>JAGRMS010000100.1 GCA_020441135.1 Pseudooceanicola sp. | reverse complement strand
ACCAGCGGCGGCGAGATGATCATGCGGTCGCCGACGTGGCGCATCACCAGGCCGTTGGCGAAGCAGCGTTCGCGGCAGATCAGGCCGACGGTGCCCTCCTCGGCGGCGAACTTGGCGCGGGTCGCCTTGTCCGGCGTCAGCGCGATGGAGCCCATCATGCCGCAGAGGCGCGCCTCGCCGACCAGCGGGTGGTCGGCCAGCGACTCCCACTTCGCCTTCAGGTGGGGCGCGGCCACGTCGCGGACGTGGTCGAGGATCCTCTCTTCCTCGAGGATCCGCAGGTTCTCCAGCGCCAGCGCCGCCGCGACGGGGTGGCCCGAGTAGGTATAGCCGTGGTTGAACTCGCAGGCGTTGATCACCGCCGCCACCCGGTCCGACACGACCGACCCGCCGATCGGCGCATAGCCCGAGGACAGGCCCTTGGCGATGGTGATGATGTCGGGCGCGATCCCGAAGGTCTCGCAGGCGAACCAGTTGCCGGTGCGCCCGAAGCCGGTGATCACCTCGTCGACGATCAGCAGGATGTCGTACTGCTTGCAGATGCGCTGGATCTCGGGCCAGTAGGTCGTGGGCGGGACGATCACCCCGCCCGCCCCCTGCACCGCCTCGCCGATGAAGGCCGCGACGCGGTCGGGCCCGTGGGCGAGGATCGCCTCTTCCAGTTCGCGCGCGCGCAGCAGGCCGAATTCCTCCGGCGTCATGTCGCCGCCCTCGGCATACCAGTGCGGCTGGCCGATGTGGTGGATGTCGGGGATCGGCAGGCCGCCCTGGCTGTGGATCGGCGCCATGCCGCCAAGGCTGCCGCCGCCCATGGTCGAGCCGTGGTAGCCGTTCCTGCGGGCGATCACGATCTTCTTGTCCGGCTGCCCCTTCTGCGCCCAGTAGGTGCGCACCATCCGCAGGTTGGTATCGTTCGCCTCGGACCCCGAGCCCGCGAAGAAGACGTGGTTCAGGTCGCCCGGCGCCAGTTCCGCCAGCTTGGCCGCCAGCGCGATGGCGGGGACGTGGGTGGTCTGGAAGAAGGTGTTGTAATAGGTCAGCTCGCGGATCTGCCGCGCCGCCGCCTGGGCCATCTCTTCCCGCCCGTAGCCGATGTTGACGCACCAGAGGCCCGCCATGCCGTCGAGGATCTCGACCCCTTCGCTGTCGGTCAGGAACACGCCGCTGGCCTTCGTGATCACCCGCGCGCCCTTCTTGTTCAGCGCATCGCCGGTGGTGAAGGGGTGCATGTGATGCGCCGCGTCCAGCCGCTGAAGCTCGGCCGTGGGAAGGTGGTTGGTGATCGTGGTCATGGCGCGCGCTCCTGTGCTTTTCGGGGGTTCGCGCAGAATATGATCAAATTATTGCATGTCAATCGAATCAGGCAGGACGGCGGCCATCTGCTCCATCCCCTGCTCGATGTCCCGGCCCATCGCCAGCACCACCGCCGCCTCGTCCCCACGCGCCAGCGCGACCAGCAGCTCCTTGTGGCGGTCCGGCAGGTTCTCGGTCCCGAACCGCCCGCAGACCACCCGCAGCGAGGGGCCGAAGCGCAGCCAGAGGGCGCTGGCGAGTTCCGCGAGGATCGGCGCCCCGGCCTCGGCGTAGAGTGCCTGGTGAAACTGGTGGTTCAGCGCCAGGTAGGCGGTGACGTCGCCCAGCGCGATGGCTTCGTCCAGCGCGGTGTCGATGCTGCCAAGGCGCGCGAGCGTCGCCCCGGTGATCCGCCCCGCCGCCCGCCGCGCCAGTTCGCATTCCACTGACTTCCTTACGAAAACCAGCTGGTCGAGATCGCCCGCCGAGAGCGTCGGCACCGAGACGCGCCGGTTGTCCTGGAACACCAGCGCCCCGTCCGAGATCAGGCGGCGGATCGCCTCGCGCACCGGGGTGATGCCTGCGCCCAGCGTTTCGGTCAGCCCCTTGATCGTCACCGGCTGGCCCGGGGCCATTTCCCCGAACAGGATGCGCGCGCGCAGATCCTGGTAGACCTGCTCGTGCGCCGGGGCCGGCCCGGCGGTGGCGGCGCGCGGTTGTGCCGCATTTTTGACCACGCTCATCTCCGCCCCTTTCCCGGGAACAATGGTCCCTTGCTTCACATCCCGCTGCATGGAAACATAGAAGGCATTGCCTGCGAAGGCAAAACTTGATCAAATCTCGACAGTGCCGGAAGAACCGGCGCGTTCAGGGGAGACTACCATGCACAAGATCACTCTGACGCTTGCCGCGTCGCTCGCGCTGGCGGGCACGGCGGCGGTTGCCGAAGAAGTCCGGGTCTACAACTGGTCGGACTACATCGACGAGAGCCTGCTGACCAAGTTCCAGGAAGAGACCGGGATCGACCTGATTTACGACGTCTTCGACAGCAACGAAGTGCTCGAGACGAAGATGCTGGCCGGCGGGTCGGGCTACGACGTGGTGGTGCCGACCGGCACCTTCCTGCAGCGCCAGATCCAGGCGGGGGCGTTCCAGAAGCTGGACAAGTCCAAGCTGCCGAACCTGGTCAACATGTGGGACGCAATCAGCGAACGCACCGCCCAGTACGATCCGGGCAACGAATACTCGATCAACTACATGTGGGGCACCACCGGCATCGGTGTGAACACCGGCAAGGTGGCCGAGGTTCTGGGCCCCGACGCCCCGATCGACAGCCTGGAGCTGGTGTTCAACCCCGCGAACATGGAGAAGCTCGCCGCTTGCGGCGTCCACTTCCTGGATGCGCCGACCGAGATGATCCCGGCGGCGCTGAAGTATATCGGCGAGAACCCCGACGCGCAGGACATCGAGACCATCGAAAAGGCCGAGGCCGTGCTGATGGCCGTACGTCCCTACGTGCAGAAGTTCCATTCGTCGGAATACATCAACGCCCTGGCGAACGGCGACATCTGCGTGGCCTTCGGCTGGTCGGGTGACATCCTTCAGGCCCGCGACCGCGCCGCCGAGGCCAACAACGGCGTCGAGATCGCCTTCAACGCCGCCAAGGAAGGCGCGCTGATGTGGTTCGACATGATGGCGATCCCGGTCGATGCGCCGAACCCGGACGGGGCGCACAAGTTCCTGAACTTCATCATGGACGCGCAGAACATGGCGGCGGCGTCGAACTACGTCTATTACGCCAACGGCAACAAGGCGAGCCAGGAGTTCCTGGAAGAGGACGTGATCGGCGACCCGGCGATCTATCCGACCGAGGAAACCGTCAAGAACCTGTTCACCACCTCGCCCTGGGACGCGAAGGTGCAGCGGGCCGCGACGCGGCTCTGGACCAAGGTCAAGTCGGGCACCTGACCCGATCTTCGGCGGGCGGGTCCGCACGGGCCCGCCCGGACCGCCTATTGCCGAAAGGGTTCGATTTGGCCGCGAAAGTCTTTGCCCCCTGGGAAAACCCGGATGAAAAGCCGCTGATCCGGTTCGAGAACGTCACCAAGAAATTCGGCGATTTCACCGCCATCGACAACCTGACGCTGGACATCTACACGCGCGAATTCTTCGCGCTGCTGGGGCCCTCGGGCTGCGGCAAGACCACGATGATGCGGATGCTGGCGGGGTTCGAGGCCCCGACCTCGGGCAAGATCGAGCTGGGCGGCCAGAACATCGTTCCGGTTCCTCCGAACAAGCGCGCGGTGAACATGATGTTCCAGTCCTACGCGCTGTTCCCGCACCTGTCGGTCTGGGAAAACATCGCCTTCGGCCTGAAGCGCGAGGGGATGGAAAAGGACAAGATGAACGCCCGGGTCGAGCAGATGCTCAAGCTGACCCGGCTGGAACGCTTCGCCCAGCGCAAGCCGCACCAGATTTCCGGCGGCCAGCGGCAGCGCGTGGCGCTGGCGCGGTCGCTGGCGAAGGCGCCGAAGCTGCTGCTGCTTGACGAACCGCTCGGCGCGCTGGACGCCAAGCTGCGCGAGGCGACGCAGTTCGAGCTGATGGACATCCAGGAAAAGACCGGCACCACCTTCGTGATCGTGACGCACGACCAGGAAGAGGCGATGACCGTCGCCAGCCGCATCGCGGTGATGGACGAGGGTCGGATCATCCAGGTCGCCACGCCGGACCGGATCTACGAGACCCCGAACTCGGTCTACGTCGCCGACTTCATCGGCAGCGTGAACATCATCGAGGGCAAGGCCACCCCGATGGAGGAAGGCCAGGTCCGCGTGGACTGGGCCGAGGGGCAGCCGCCGCTGTTCGCCACCGCGAGCCAGCCCTTCGACGCGGGCCAGACCTGCTACCTGGCGATCCGGCCCGAAAAGGTGATGATCACCGCCGACCGTCCCGAAGGCGCCGACAACGCGGTGCAGGGGCGCATCCACGACATCGCCTATCTTGGCAACATCTCGACCTATCACGTCGAGCTGTCGAACGGCGTGATCATCAAGGCGCAATCCGCCAACACCCGCCGCATCGCGCGGCGGTCGTTCACCTGGGAAGACCCGGTCTGGCTGTCCTGGACCGCCACCGCCGGCGTCCTGCTGGCGCGGTGAGGGGCGGCGATGCGTAGGTTCCTGCTGATCGCCATTCCCTTCGGCTGGCTGCTGGCGCTGTTCCTGGTGCCCTTCTTCATCGTGGTGAAGATCTCGCTGTCGGACGTGGCGGTGTCGATCCCGCCCTACGTTCCGCAGTTCAGTTGGGACACCGGCATCCTCGCCTTCCTGCGCGATCTCGATTTCGAGAACTTCGTCTTCCTGACCACCGACTCGCTTTACTGGAAGTCCTACCTCGGCAGTCTCGTCATCGCCGTCGTTTCCACCTTCCTGACCCTGCTGATCGGCTATCCCATCGCCTACGGCATGGCCCGCGCGCCCGAGGAGTGGCGCCCGACGCTGATGATGCTGATCATCCTGCCGTTCTGNNGACCTCGTTCCTGATCCGCGTCTATGCCTGGATGGGAATCCTGTCGCGCGAAGGGCTGCTGAACCAGTTCCTGCTGTGGATCGGCGCCATCAACGAGCCGCTGACCATCCTGAACACCAATTACGCGGTCTACATCGGCATCATCTATACCTACCTGCCCTTCATGGTGCTGCCGATCTATTCCGCGCTCGACCGCATGGACGGCTCGCTGATCGAGGCGGCCGAAGACCTTGGCTGTTCGCGCCTGACCGCCTTCTGGCTGGTGACGGTGCCGCTGTCGAAGAACGGCATCATCGCCGGGTCGTTCCTGGTTTTCATCCCGGCGCTCGGCGAATTCGTGATCCCTTCGCTGCTGGGCGGCTCGGGCACGCTGATGATCGGCAAGG
>JAGRMS010000541.1 GCA_020441135.1 Pseudooceanicola sp. | reverse complement strand
ACGATTTCCACGGTGGTCAACCCGACTGCCCCCGACGACTTGGCCGCACTCGGCGCAACGGACACGGGCTCGGGCTCTGCCACCGTCACCTTCACCGCGGCGAACGACCCCAACCACTTCGGGACGCAGTTCTGGCGCGGCACCACGACAACCTTCGAGGCGGCGACCCCGCTTGATCCGGTCTACAGCGCGCCGGGTGCCCAGGGCGGCTTCACCGATCCGACGGGGTTCGGGACCTTCTACTATTGGGCCGCCCCGATCAATTCGAGCGACGTGCAGGGCATCGTTTCCGGCCCCGTCAGCGTCGTCGTTTCCGACCCGGGCCCCTGAGCTCTTCCCGATTTCTGACCACAGCATGATGAGGTCCGCATGACCACGCAAACACCCGAAGAGGTGCTGTTCGGCGATCCGCCGTCGGATGCCTACAAGCCCAAGAAAAGCGAGCTTCGCGACCTGCTGGACGAGATCATCGCAGATCGTCTGGGGACCCCCTTCGTCTCGCTTGTGCTGGGGCAATCCAACGCGCGGGGCGTGGCCGAGGCGACAAGCGGCGACAAGACGGCCAGCCCCTATGTCAACCTCTGGAACTCCAGTTCCTCGGGCACGACCTATACGCAAGGGACGCAGTTCAATGTCGCGGCTTTCGGCACCGCGCCGCTGAACGTGGGTTCCTCGCCGTGGTCAAACAACCTCGGCTTCCACGCGGCCAAGGCGATCTACGAGCGCACGCGCCGGGTGCAGTATCAAATCCAGGTGGCGCTTGGATCGCACGCGACCGAGGCATTCATCAGCGATGCAGACCTGTCCGCAAATAGCTGGACGCGCCCGGTGGACAATGCCGACTTGAACACGGCCATGCACACGGCGCTGACCACCGCCCTGCCGCTGGTGCCCGGTGCGCCGACGCGGCTCGATGCGGTGTTCATCCACCAAGGCGAGGCGAAAGACGAGGATCAGGTCGAAGTCTTCGCCATGAAGTGGGGAGTGGTTCTCCAAGACCTGAAAGACGCAGGCTACATCGACGAGATGACCGTGATCGTCATGGGCGAGCTGGCGGCGGTGCAGAACAACACCTACGGCAAGCGTCACCTGAATGCCCTTCGCCGCATCCAGATCGACTGGCCGCGCGTGAAGATCGCCCGGTCCACCGGGCTGCCATCGCATACCTCTGGTAACGTGCATTTCAGCGGGGAATCGCTGGCGAAGTTCGGGAGACGGTATGCCGACGCGGCATTCAGCGAGCAAGCGCCCTATTTCCCCGAGGCCATCGGCGGCGATCTGACGGTAGACGGCGGGCTTGCATGGGCGTCCACAACGGGCGGCGACTTCACTGGCTCGTTCGACCTTGCCGCGCGCCCGATGCGCCCGGTGAACAACGTGCCGAGCATCGTGGACGACCCGGACCTTGGCTGGTGCTATGAGCAGCAGGCCAATGCGCAGTTGATCCTGCCGTCGCGCCATATCTACCGCGTGCCGGAAGGCGGCGTGTTCCGCGTCACCTATGAAATCAAGGTGATCGACAACCCCGGAACCGCTGACTGCCGCTGCACGGTCTATGAGTGGGATGTGGACCGGGCCTATATGGGGTCCAACGGCTTTGCCCCTCCGGGCGGTATCAGCCCCGTTGACTATGCCGATGGCCGCGTGATCGTCTCGGGCACGTTCGGGCGTGCGGGTTCCGGCGCTGACTTCGAGTTCAGTTCGACGGCGATGTGGTTCTGCCCGGCCTTCTTTGCCGGCGGCGGTGGCGACGATGCCGCTTTCCGGTTCAACATCCTTGCCTTCCGGTTCGAATCCCCGCCAGCGGACGAAGCTGAAGGTCCGGAAGTGACCATCGCGTCGGGTGCGATTTCCATTTCGCGCGGGTCGCATCCGGTGGACACCGAGGCGAATGCGTCTTCGGACGATCTGGACACGATCAGCGTGGACGGCATACCGAACGGCAAGCGCCTGACGATCTACCCGGCAGACGGCGCGCGGACCATCGTCGCCAAGGATGGCACGGGCAACCTGCTGCTCGCAGGCGATTTCACGATGGACAACAAGAATGACGTGCTGACGCTCATCAAGCGGGGCACCGATTGGGTCGAAGTCTCCCGGGCGGACGTGGGCGGCTGATCGTGCGCACAATCGCTAATCCGATCATCGGACAGAGACCAGGAGGTGACGATGCCGCCTAAAGCCCAGCCCTGGTATGATCGGAGCCTCACATTCCTTGGTCGCCTGATCCCGGTTCTGACGGCCCTGGGCGGCTTTTGGGTGTTGGTGGAGGCAAAGGGCGCCGAATGGCTGATGTCCGCCATCAGGGAGGCGACGGCCGATCTGGAAGAGCGGGTGGACGCGAACACCCTTGCGATCGAGGCGCTGGCCGCGACCGGGGCAACGCTTGCCACCATTTCGGACACGCAGACGACGATGGCCCGGACGCTCGAGGACACGGCCAAACGGCTTGCCACCCTTGAAGACCGCAAGCGCGCCGACGCCTCGCCGGTGCTGGAGTTCCTCAATGGCAGCCGCATCTCGGACGGCGCGCCGGGCGATACAGTCGACATCACCTGGTCCTTCCTGAAGCTGCGGGACGACTGCGGCAGGCCGCGGGTCAATCTCTATTTTCGCAACGGGGGCGGGCGGGTTCATCGGTTCCGCGACATCTCGGCCGTCGACGCCGAGGGCAGGGGGGTCGGAGCAACCCGCGCGCACCCGAGCCTGCCGCAATCGATCAGCTACACCGCCGTCATCCCGGACGATGAAGGCGTTCACCCGGGTCGCGCGGTGGCCTGGAACAATCTGAGCTGGCCGGACTGTCCGTCCGTCGCCGCCGTCACCTCGCCCGAGGTGCCCTTCCTGATCCTCGGGCGCCGGGCGCAGTAGGGAGACACCAACATGGACTTCGACGTGCGCCGGGTGCAGACCCGGCTGAAGGCGCTTGGCTTCGACCCGGGGCCGATCGACGGCATCCGGGGGCCGCTGACTGACGCGGCCATCGTTGCCTTCAAGCGGTCGCAGGGTCTGAAGGCGCGGGCCTATGTCGGGCCGATCACGCGGGCGGCGCTCGATCAGGCCTATGCCACCAGCATTCGTGGTAACTTGCCGGTCAATCTTCCGCCTTGGGTCGAGCTCGCCCAGCGGATGCTGGGGTTGCACGAGCAGCGCGACAATGCCGAGCTGCGCCGGTTCCTGGCAAGCGACGGCCACGCGCTCGGCGATCCGGCGAAATTCCCCTGGTGCGGCGACTTCATCGAGACGTGCATCCGGCTGACTTTGCCGGAAGAACCGTTCCCGGGGGCACTGGGGCAGAACCCCTATTGGGCGCTGAACTGGCGGCATCTTGGCGTCGACACCGCACCGACCTTCGGGGCGGTCTGCTGCGTGGAGCGAGACGGTGGCGGGCATGTGTTCATCCTGATCGGCGAAGACGCCGCCGCCTGGTATGGGCTCGGCGGCAACCAGGCGAATTCGGTCAGCAAGGCACGGATCGCCAAGTCGCGCCCGCTCGCCGGATGCCGTTGGCCGTCGACCGCACCCACGCGGCCGATCCACCTGCCGCGGCTGACGCCCGGCGATCTGCAGCTTTCCACCAACGAAGCGTGAGGGAGACCACCGTGACCAATCTCGTCAACCAGCCGACCTCGCGCCCTACGCGCAAGATGTGGGCTGTCATCATCTCGGGCGCGGTCATGGGCGGCATTCAGGCCGCCCTGGCCGCTGTCCTGCCCGAGGCGGATTTCCAGCCGCTGCTGCAGCAGCTGGGGCCGCTCGTCACCGCCCTGGTCGTTTCGCTGGCCGGGTGGCTGACCCGCGAGAGGGCGGAATGATGCCGCAGGAATGGCTGATCGGGATTGGCGGCCTCGTGCTGGCGGTCCTGGCCCTGATGGGCTTCGGCCGCCGGGAACGGCGGGCGGGCCGCCAGGAAGTGCAGTCGGAAGCGATGGAGGCTGACCATGAAAAGGCTGATGCTATTCGCGATCGCGTGGAGCGCGATCTTCCTGACCGGGTGCGCGACTTCGACGACGCCGGTTATCGCGACGGAGACGGCGACCGAGGCTGAGCTCTGCCGCCAGTGGGGCGCGAGCCTGGCCACCCGCTCGCGACAGGACACCGAACAGACCAGGGCCGAGATCCAGAAAGGCTATGCGGCTTTCGCCCTGGCCTGCCCCCAGTGGGCCCACCTGGTGCCATGATCCGCTTCGCGCTGGTCCTGGCACTCGCTCTTCCCCCCCCCTGCCGCCGCAAACGACAACTGCGGTCCGCGCGCCTCGGTCGTCGAGACGCTGGGGCGGAAGTATGGCGAGAGCCGCCAGAGCATCGGCCTCGATGACCGGGGTGCAATGCTCGAGGTCTTCGCCTCGGCCGAGACTGGCACCTGGACGATCACCCTGACCGCTCCGAACGGGCAGACCTGCCTCATCGCCTCGGGCCAGTCCTTCGAGACGCTGGCCGAGACACTCCCCCCGAACGAAGACGATCTTTAGTAGGAGCTGACATGACCACTTACAACGATACGCAGACCTTCCCGGCCGAGGGGGTTTTCCTGTCGACCGCCGCCGCCGCGCTGGTGGTGATCGATGCTGGGGCAGGGGAAGTCGCAGTTGCAGCTGACCGCGGCGATGGCACCTTTGTCGATATCCCGGAGAGCCCTTTCACGGCGGATTCTGTCTTTCACCTGGAGATCGCGTCGGGCCGGTGGAGGTTCACGCCGACTGGCGGCGCAGAATATTCGTTTGAGACGAGGCTCGCATGACCGTGATCCGCCCGGTCGTCCGGAGCGTTGTGCGTCCGGTCGTCCGGCCGATCATCCCGGGCGCCGTGCTGGATGGCCCGATCATCACCGCCACCCTCGCGCCCACTGGCACGCTCTACGACGGCGAGAACGCGGCGGACCATCTGGCGGACCTCTCGACCTTCACGGACACGGCCAACTACGCCTCGTCGGCGGGCACCATCGCCAGCGTGGTGTTCCAGCTCTACGGGGGCGAGGAAGAAAATTGGAGCACAATCGATACCGACACGGTGCTGTCGGCTGGGCAGCTCCTGTCCTTCCTCGTCACCGACAGCGAAGCGAATACCCGGCGGTTCTCGCTCCCCACGGTTCAGGCCATTGCCCCGGCGCAGTTCCAGCCCGGCGACTGGTCGGTTGCGGACCTTGGCACGGGCGGCACCCTGCGCGTCACCCTGTCCACCGTGCCTGATGACGGCGGCAGCGCCCTCACGGCCATCGAATACCAGGTGGACGGCGGCTCCTGGGTGACAAGCGGCCTGCTGGACCCCGGCACCTTCGACATTACTGGCCTGACGGATGATGCCGAGGTGGACATCGCCCTGCGCGCCGTCAACGCGGCGGGGAACGGCACGGCCTCCACGGCCAAGGCGGCAACCCCGACATCCAGCACGGCGGCGACCATCACCAGCGTCTCGGTGGGGGCTTACGCGGCGGGGGCCTATCCGATCACCATCGGGGCCACCGGGCAGGCAGACGGGGACGACCTGTATTGGGTCATTGTCCCGG
>JAGRMS010000540.1 GCA_020441135.1 Pseudooceanicola sp. | reverse complement strand
GAGGGGCGGCTGGTGCTGGCCGATGCGCTGGCGCTCGGGGCCGAGGCGAAGCCCGACCTGATGATTTCGATGGCGACCCTGACCGGCGCGGCGCGAGTGGCGGTGGGATCGGACATCGCGCCCTTCTACACCGACGACGACGCCGCCGCGCTGGCGCTTGCCAAGGCGGCGAAGACGGTGGACGATCCGGTCTGGCGGATGCCGTTCCACGAACCTTACGAGAAGAAGATCGAACCGGGCATCGCCGATCTGGATAACGCGCCCGAGGGCGGCTTTGCCGGTTCGATCACCGCCGCGCTGTTCCTGCGCCGCTTTGCCGGGGCGGGGCGCTACATGCATTTCGACATCTACGCATGGCAGTCCTCCAATGAGCCGGCCCAGCCCAAGGGCGGCTCGGGGCAGGGCATCCGCGCCCTGCTTGCGGCCATGCCGGAGTTGCTGTGAGCGATCCGCGCAGCACCCTGTCGAACGGGCGCGTGGCGCATGTCTCGCTGCGGGGCCAGGTCGCGGCAGAGCGGTTTGCCGAGGGGGTGCCGCGCCGGGTAACGGTGCCGCTGGCCGACGTGCTGCGCCAGCCCGCGCCGGGGCGGCTGGAGCGGCAACTGCTGCTGGGCGAGCCGTTTCTCGAGATCGACGCGCGGGCGGGCTACAGTTTTGGCCGGGCGGCGCTGAGCGGTTTCGTCGGCTGGGTGGCGAGCACGGCGCTGGGCGATACGCCCGCGCCGACGCATCGGGTCGCGGTGCGGGCGACGCTGGGGTTCGCGGGGCCGGACATCAAGCTGCCGGGTCCGGTGGGGCTGAGCCTCAACTGCCTTGTCGCGGTCGAGCGTGAGGAGGGGCGTTTTGCCGTCACCGCCGATGGGCTGCACATCCCCGCCCGCCATCTTGCCCCGCTTGGCGATCCCGCGACGGACCGTGTGGCGGTGGCGCGGCTGCTGCTGGGAACGCCCTACCTTTGGGGCGGCAATTCCGCCTTCGGGATCGACTGTTCGGGGCTGATTTCGGCCAGCCTGCGCGCCTGCGGGCTGGAGGGGCCGGGGGACAGCGACCTGCAACGCGAGGCTTTGGGGGAGGAGGCCGCGGGGGGATATCGCGCGGGCGACCTGTTGTTCTGGCCGGGGCATGTGGCGACGGTGGCGACGGTGGAGACGCTGATCCATGCCACCGGGCATTTCATGGCGGTCGTCGAAGAACCTTTGGCCGACGGTCTGGAGCGGATGGGCCAGCCGATTGCACACAAGCGGCTGTGACGGTGCGTGACATCGCGCACCCTGCCCAGTCCTTCTCGCCCCCGGAACAGGGTGCGATCCGGGTCAGGCCGGTCCTGCCCCCCATGTCCGCCACTGCGTGGTGTGCGCGTTGCCGCCCCGGAAGAGCTTTGGGATCACGGTTGTCAGCGCGGGTTTGGGCGGGCTGGCCGGGCTGAGTTGAGCCCTGCGCTCGTTTTTGCCGGCATTCGGAGACGTCGGGCGGAGGGGCGCGGAATCACGCCGCGCCCTTGCTGTCACCCGACATGGATCAGCGACGAGAACAGGCGCGGGTCCATGCTGGTGGCGGCAAAGGTCTCGCCCTCGAACAGCACCGACACGGCGTCGTGGCTGTGCAGGCTTTCCTGGTGGCTCGCGATCACGCGGAAGTCGCCGACGCGCGGGTCTTTCTGCAACTGTTCGCAGAACAGCCGCGCCGCGTCCTCGACGAAGATCGGGTTGGCGGCGTTCAGCTCGGCAAAGGCCTGTTCGTCCTCGC
>JAGRMS010000539.1 GCA_020441135.1 Pseudooceanicola sp. | reverse complement strand
CGGAGGTATTTGGAAAGAGAAGAAATCAGAAGTGCGGCGCGCCTGGCTTCTTTTCTTCAAAAACACTCCCGCGCGGCGCGCCACGCGCCGCAGGCGCGTCCGGCAACCCCGCCGCAAGCGCGCCGCAATGGAAGGCGTAGGGCGGGGCTTGCCCCTCCGCCCCCTCACCGCGCGAGCATCTCATCCACCCATTGCGGTACGATGACGCTCGCCGGGCCTAAACGGGTCTCGGCGAAGGCGGATACAACCGCCGAAGGCTCCAGGTTCAGCTCCACCGTATGCGCGCCGCCCGCCGCCGCTTCGGCGACGAACCCCGCCGCCGGATAGACCTGGCCTGAGGTGCCGATGGCGACAAAAAGCGTCGCCGCGGCGAGTTGGGAGAAGATCTCATCCAGATGGTAGGGCATTTCGCCGAACCAGACCACATCCGGTCGCGCTGCCAGCGCGCCGCAGGCGGGGCAGGGGGTCGCGATCGACAACTCCGGCGGCGCCGCCCATCGGTGCCCGCAGGCCGCGCAGAGCGCGCTATCGAGCCGCCCGTGCATGTGGATCACCTGCGCCGCGCCGCCCGCCTCGTGCAGCGCGTCGACGTTCTGCGTCACGATCACCACCTCGCCCGGCCAGTCCCGCTGCAGCCGCGCCAGCGCGCGATGCGCCGCGTTCGGCTTCGCCGCCGCCGCGCCGATCCGGCGGGCGTTGTAGAAGGCATGGACCCGAGCCGGATCGCGCGCGAACCCTTCCGGCGTTGCCACATCCTCCAGGCTGACTTGGGCCCAGATCCCGTCCTTGTCGCGGAACGTTCCCAACCCGCTCTCCGCCGAAACCCCGGCCCCGGTCAGGATCACGATCTTCGTCATTGCAGCTGTGTCAGCGCCAGGGCGCGCGCAGTCCCGTGGACGGGACGTTCGTGCGACATGCTCAGGGTCGCGTGCAGCCCTTCCTCGTAGAGGTCGATGTGAAATAGCTGCGGCCCGCCCGTCAGCGCATTGGTCATCGCGTAGGGCCCGGCCGAAACGGCCTTGCGGAAACACTGCCCGTCGTCCAGCAGGAAGACGGAGAGCTTGGTATAATCGCCGTTCAGCTCTCCCATCCCGTAGGCCAGGATCGCACGGCCCTCCCCGAGGTCGATGCATTCGCGCTGCGTTGGCGACTGCTCGCGCGGGTGAAGGAAGCCGGCCCAGGATTTCATCACGCAATCCGTGCTGTAGCGGTCCGCCTGCTGGGCGGCTGCGGGCCCTGCCAGCGCAAGCGCGATCAGGACAAGCGCAAGCTTGGACATCGGGCTGTCTCCGGTCTATGCCTCGGCGGGATCAGGCTAACCCGGAACCGCGCCCCATGCCCACCCGAATCCTCGTCGTCTGCCTCGGCAACATCTGCCGTTCGCCCGCCGCCGAGGCGGCGCTGCGCAGGCTACTGCCAGATCACCGGATCGACAGTGCCGGCACATCCGACTGGCATGTCGGAGAGCCGCCGCACCCGCCGATGATCCGCGCCGCCGCCATGCGCGGCTACGACCTGACCCCGCTGCGGGCCCGTCAAATCCGGGCGCAGGACTTCGTGGATTTCGACCTGATCCTGGCGATGGATACAAAAAACCTGGCCGACATCGAGACCCTGCGCCCGGCGGGCAGCGCCACGCCAGTCCGGCTCTTCACCGACTACGCCCCCGAAGCCGGAGCGTCGCATGTGCCCGATCCCTATTTCACCAACGATTACAACGGCGTTCTCGACCTGATCGAGGCAGCGGCGATGGGGCTGGCGAAAAAACTGCCTCGGTGAGGGCGCGACGGTCTGTCCGGCGCCGTCTACCCGTAGAGTCGGCGTTTCCAACCACGGTGTTCAGAGGGCCGAGAGCCTCCGGCCAGCCATCCGGACTGGCGCAATCGGCTCCGGCTTGCAGGAATCGTCGCCGACGTGGCGCGCTCTTTCGAGGGTCGAGGTATCACGGGGATGCCCGGCGCGCGGGCATGATCGGGGATGTTTCCTGTTAGGTCGCCGAAGGGAGGGCCATGTGCGGGAACGAGGGTGCGGAACGATCTGAGCGGTTTTTCCGCAAGTTTCCCTGCGCGGACAGATCGAGGGCGGCCTTTTCCTCGCACGACTTGATGGGCCAGCGGACAGCACCTCGCCGCGGCCGAGCGGTCCATTGGTGGACAGTTCCGCGTGAAATCTGTGCGCTGGTGGACAGGACGCAGCCCTTCGCGCAACTGTTCGCTGCCAGGGCAAATGCGCCGGAAATCTCTTTAGGTTTGGCGACCGCGTTCAGTGGAATGGAACCGTGGTCAGGTCGCCCCCGACACCCGCGTTCACGGTCGACAAGGCCGCAATCGCCCCACGCAGTTCGGCGAGGCCCTTGAGGCGGCCGATGGCTGGGTAGCCAGGTTGGGCCTTGCGCCCCAGGTCGTCGAGGATGTCCTGACCGTGGTCGGGACGGAAGGGGATCGACCAGTCCGTGCGGCCCTGCGCCTTGCGGCGGGCTTCTTCGGCGAGGGCGGCGCGCAGCAGCGCGACCATGTCGGTGTCGCCACCGAGATGCTCGGCTTCGTGGAAAGAGCCGCGGATATGCGGTGTCTCGCGTTTCGTGTTGCGCAGGTGCAGGAAGTAGACGCGGTCGCCAAGACGTTCCATCATTCCGGGCAGGTCGTTGTCGGGGCGCACACCAAGGGAGCCGGAGCAGAGGGTGATGCCGTTGGCGGGGCGGTCGACGGCCTCCATGACGCGCTGGTATTGCGCCTCGGTCGACATGATGCGGGGCAGGCCCAGAAGCGGGAACGGCGGGTCGTCGGGGTGGCAGCAGAGGCGCAGGCCCAGTTCCTCGGCGGTTGGCACGACTTCGGAAAGGAAGTCGATCAGGTGGCCGCGCAGGGTGTCCTCGCTCATCGCCGCGTATTGGGATAGGTGGGCGCGGACGTCCTCGAGGGTGAATTTTTCGGCGGCCCCGGGCAGGCCGAAGACGACATTGCCCGCCAGTTGCTCTTTCTCTGCATCGCTCATTGCGCTGAAACGTTTCGCGCAGGCGTCCCGCAGCGCCTCGTCGTAGTCCTCCGGCGCGCCGGGGCGTTGCAGGATATGCAGGTCGAAGGTGGCAAAATCGGTGAGGTCGAAGCGCATGCAGGTGGCGCCCGAGGGCAACCGCCAGGCAAGGTCGGTGCGCGTCCAGTCGAGGACGGGCATGAAGTTGTAACAGATCGTCTCGATCCCCGAGGCGGCGAGGTTCCTCAGCGATTCCCGATAGTTGGCGAAGTGAGCCTTGTAGTCGCCCTGCTGCTTCTTGATGTCCTCGGAAACGGGAAGGCTTTCGACCACCTCCCAGTTCAGCGTCGAGGGCGTGCCGTCGGACATGGTGGCAACCTGGCGCTGGCGCTTCGCGATCTCCTCCGGCGACCAGACGGTGCCGGTCGGGACGTGGTGCAGGGCGGTAACGATACCGGTAGCGCCCGCCTGGCGCACGGCGTCTATGGAGACCAGGTCATTCGGCCCGAACCAGCGCCAGGTTTGTTTCATGCTGTCTCCCCTTTTGCGTGGTGATAGCATGGGGCGTGTTGGGTGACTAGTATGGCAGTATGCCAGCGGTCGAGATTTTCAGGGACCGGCGAGTCGAGCCCGCTTTTGTGTCTTGCCGATGGAGCATGTCGGGCCTGTGCGGCCTCGCGAGACGTGTCGCACCGTCCTGCGCGCGCCGGCCCGCGCTTGCCCCGCCGTCCCCTACAGCCAGATCGCCAGCGACCACACCCCGGCCAGAACCGTCGTGTAGAAGGTCGCCGCAAAGCCGAAGGCGCGCAGGGGCGGGGCGAGGTGATAGCCGATCCAGAAGGCGAGGCGCGCGAGAGCGAAGGCCAGGCCGAGGACGACTGCCACCTGCCCACCCATCGTCAGCGCGACGAAGGGCCAGATCAGCAGCGCCAGCAGCGCCTGTTCGGCGGTGTTGGAGAGCACGCGCTGGTCGACCCAAGGCGGCGAGCCGGGCGTGAAATCGTCCCCGTCGATGATCGCATCGTCGAAGAACCGCCGTTGCGCCAGTCGACCGATCATCAGCGCCATCACCAGCCCCACAGGGGCAAAGGCCAGCGGCACGCCGACCAGCGGGGTCATGAAGGCCAGTCCCGCCTTTTGCGCGCCCCAGACCACCGCGACGGCCCACAGCGCGCCAGCGCCCATGCCGATCGCGATGGCGGCGCGCTTGTCCATCTCAGGCGCGCGCCTGGCGGATCAGGCCGAGGATGTCCTCGGCCGCTTTCGGGATGTTGGTGCCGGGGCCGAAGATCGCCTTTACTCCGCGCTCGTAGAGATAGTCGTAGTCCTGCTGCGGGATCACCCCGCCACAGATCACGATGATATCGCCCGCGCCCTGATCCTTCAACGCCTGCACCAGTTGCGGCGCAAGAGTCTTGTGACCGGCCGCCTGGCTCGAGATGCCGACGACGTGGACGTCATTGTCGATGGCGTCCTGCGCCGCCTCTTCCGGGGTCTGGAACAGCGGGCCGACGTCGACATCGAAGCCGATGTCGGCAAAGGCGG
>JAGRMS010000099.1 GCA_020441135.1 Pseudooceanicola sp. | reverse complement strand
CCGAACACGGTGAAGTCCTGGGAGAAGACATAGACCATGCGCCCGTTGATGGTGCCCCAGCCGGTGACGACGCCGTCCCCCGCCGGGCGCTGTTTCTCCATCCCGAAGTCGGTGCAGCGGTGGGCGACGAACATGTCGAATTCCTCGAACGAGCCTTCGTCGAGCAGCAGTTCGATCCGTTCCCGCGCCGTCAGCTTGCCGCGTTTGTGCTGCGCGTCGATGCGGGCCTGCCCGCCGCCTTGGCGGGCGTCGGCGCGGCGGCTTTCCAACTCGGTCAGGATGTCTTTCATCGATGCGGCTCCCCGTGTGATTGCGCGACCATAATCGCTGCGGCGCGGCGGCCAAAGCGGAATTTGGAAAATTTGCAACACTTTGAGTTTGCAGGTATCGAATATCGCAAATCAGCAAATTTTCGACTGCCGGGCCTGCGCGGGTGAACCAGATGGCATTTTGGGTTACTCTGGCAGAACACCGATTTCAGGACGGAGCCATACATGCTGTCAGATATTATCGCCGCGATGCAGTTTACCTCGCTTGCCGACAAGGACTCGCTGAACTCGACCGGCTCGGCGCGTTACACCTTCACCTATCAGTTCGCCACCACCAGCGCGCCTGCCGATCTGCCCACCAGTTCGACGTATGACGGTTGGACGGCGCTGTCCGCCGCAGAGAAAGCGGCGGTCGAGGAGGCGATGGCGCATATCGAGACCTTTCTGAATATCGACTTCGTGGAAGTCACCGGCGAGGCGGACCCGGACCTGAACGTGGGCAAGGTCACGCTGCCGGGCAGTACGGCGGGCTTTGGCGGCATGTCCTTCAGCTCCTTCGGGTCGACGATCTCGCGCTATGACGCTTATGTCGTCTACGACAACACGATCGACCTGACGTTGGGGCAGGAGGCTCTGATCCTGCATGAGCTGGGCCATGCGCTGGGGCTGAAGCACCCGTTCTCGGCCCCCGTGGTTCCGGCAGGCACCGACAGTAACAAGTTCACCATCATGTCCTATACCGACAACCCGGATACCGGCGCGAATGCCGAGGTCATGATGCACTATGACATCCTCGGCCTGCAGGATATCTGGGGCGCGGCGGCGTTCAACGAGGGCAACACCACCTATACAGGGCCACGCGGGGTGGCGGTGGACACGGTCTGGGACAGCGGCGGCACCGATACCTTCAGCGCGGCCGGGCGCACCAACGCGGTAACGCTGGACCTGCGCGAGGGGGCGTTTTCGCGTTTCGGGACCATCGACGACGTGGTGATCGCCTATGGTGTCGGGATCGAGAACGCGGTGGGCGGACGCGGAGGCGACAGGCTGACCGGGAACGATCTGGCCAATACCTTGAAGGGTGCGCTGGGCGCGGACGCGATCCTTGCGGGTCTCGGCGCGGATGTGGTGCGCGGGGGCGTCGGACGGGATTTGCTTCGGGGACAGGGCGGAAACGACCGGCTGAATGGAGACGGCGGAAACGACCGGCTGTTCGGCGACCTTGGCCGGGACGTCCTGAAGGGCGCCGGCGGAAACGACCGGCTGGACGGCGGCAAGGGCAACGATACCTCGACCGGAGGGGCAGGCAAGGATGTGTTCCTGTTCCGCGCAGGCGGTGGCAAGGACAAGATAACCGATTTCCAGAACGACACCGACACGCTGAAGTTCATCGGTCTTGGCACGCTGGCCGAGGTGCAGGGGGCGGCGGCGAAGGTTGGGGCGAACGTCGTCTTTACCTTCGACACCGGCGACACGCTGACGCTGCTGGACGCGCGGCTGGGGCAGGTGCTGGACGACATTCTGGTGTAACGGGCACCGGGGGCGATGGACATTTCACATGGCAAGGACTAGCGCATTGCCATGACCGCCCCCCTGCCCCCCCGCTTTCTGAACAATCGCACCGCCCCGCACATCGGCACCATGGTGCTGCTGACCGGCATGTCGGCGCTGGCGATGAACATCTTCCTGCCGTCCCTGCCCGGCATGACCGCGTATTTTCACACGGATTACCGGGTGTTGCAGTTGTCGGTGGCGCTGTTCTTCCTGTTCAACGCCTGCCTGCAGGTGGTAATCGGGCCGATTTCGGATTCCCGTGGGCGTCGGCCGGTGATCCTTTGGGGAATCGCGCTGTTCCTGCTGGCAACGCTCGGCTGCATCTATGCGCCTACCGCCGAGGCGTTCCTGGCCTTCCGCATGTGCCAGGCGGTGGTCGCGGTGGCGATGGTGCTGACACGGGCGGCGGTCCGGGACATGTACAGCCAGGACGAGGCGGCAAGCCGGATCGGCTATGTCACCATGGGCATGGCGGTGGTGCCGATGCTTGGCCCCGCCGTCGGCGGCATACTGGACGGGCTGTTCGGCTGGCAGGCCAACTTCTGGCTCTTGTTCCTGTTCGGGCTGTTCGGCTTCGGGCTGGCGTATTTCGACTTTGGCGAGACCGCGAAAAAGAGTGGCAAGAGCATGGCGGCGCAATTCCGCGAATATCCGGTGCTGCTGCGTTCGCCCCGGTTCTGGGGCTATGCGCTGGCGGCAGCGTTTTCCTCGGGGTCGTTCTACGCATACCTCGGTGGCGCGCCCTATGTGGGGAGCGAGGTATACGGGTTGGACCCCGAGTGGCTCGGAATCTACTTCGGCGCGCCGGCCGTCGGGTTCTTTACCGGCAACTTCATCACCGCGCGGCTGGCGCGGCGTCTTGGGGTCAACCGCATGGTGCTCTGGGGAGCGCTGCTCATCGCCTTCGGCATCGGGCTGTCGATGATCGTCATGGTCCTGGGGCTGGGATCGGCCGAAAGCTTCTTTGGTTTCATGGTCTTCGTCGGCCTTGGCAACGGGCTGACCATCGCCAATGCCACGGCGGGCGCGATGTCGGTGCGCCCGCATCTGGCCGGTTCGGCCTCGGGCCTGTCGGGCGCGATCATGATGGGCGGCGGCGCGGGTCTGTCGGCCTTGGCCGGGGCGCTGCTGACGCCGGGCAGCGGGGCCATGCCGATCCTCTGGATCATGTTCCTGACCGCCATCGCCTGCGTGCTGTCGATCCTGCTGGTGATCCAGCGCGAGAAACGATTGCAGGTGGACGGCGGGCTGCTCTGACTGGACGCCGCCGGTTTGCAAACCTAGTGTGCGCCTGAAGCAAAGCTGCAAAGGTGCGCCGTGGCTGTCCAGAAACTTTACGCCGGGGCGAAACTGCGCGAGATCCGGGGGCGGATCGGGCTGACGCAGAAGGACTTTGCCGGCAAGCTCGGCGTCTCGCTGCCCTACCTGAACCAGATGGAGAACAACAACCGCCCGGTCAGCACGGCGGTGGTGTTGGCGCTGGCGCAGGAGTTCGGGCTGGACGTGACCGAGCTGACCACCGGCGACAGCGAGCGGCTGGTCAGCGACATGCGCGAGGCGCTGGCGGATGCGATTTTCGCCGATACGATGCCGCCGCTCGCGGACCTGCGGCTGACCGCCTCGAACGCACCCGCGATGGCCAAGGCATTCCTGGAGCTGCACCGGGCGTACCGGCAGACGCACGAACGCCTTGCCCTGCTCGACGAGGCGCTGGGGCGCGAGGACAGTCGCCTGATCGCCAGCCCCTGGGACGAGGTGCGCGACTTCTTCCACTATTGCGACAACTACATCGACGCCGTGGACCGCGCCGCCGAGGGGCTGGCCCCACAAGGCAACGTGGCCGAGGCCGCCCGCGCGCGGCTGACAGCGCGGGGCGTGCGGGTGGTGCTGGACGAGACCGGGCCGCTGCGGCGCTATGACGACGGCGCGCGGGTGCTGCACCTGTCGGCACGGGCCGCGCCGCAGACGCAGACCTTCCAGCTGCTGCTGCAACTGGCGCTGCTGGAGCAGGACAAGCTGATCGAGGCGACGCTGGACCTGGCCCGGTTTCATTCGGATGAGGCGCGGGCCATCGCCAAGATCGGGTTGGCCAACTACTACGCGGGGGCGGCGCTGATGCCCTATCGCGCCTTCCTGTCCGCAGCGCAGTCTTTTCGGCACGACCTCGAACGGCTTGCGGCGCGGTTCGGGGCCTCCATCGAGCAGGTGGCGCACCGGCTGTCGACCCTGCAACGGCCCGGGGCGAAGGGTATCCCCTTCTTCTTCGTGCGCGTCGATCAAGCCGGGACGATCACCAAGCGCCACTCGGCCACGCGGCTGCAATTCGCGCGGTTCGGCGGGGCTTGCCCCTTGTGGAACGTCCACCGCGCCTTCGAAACGCCGGGACGCTTCCTGCGGCAACTGGCCGAGACGCCGGACGGGGTGCGCTACATCTCGGTCGCCTGCGACGTGTCGAAATCGGGCGGCCACTTCGGCGCGCCGGTGCGGCGGTTTGCGCTGGCGCTGGGGTGCGAGGTGCGCCACGCCGGGGCGCTGGTCTATGCCGACGGGCTCGACCTCGAGGCCGCGGGGGCTTACGAGCCGATCGGCATCTCGTGCCGCATCTGCGACCGGCGGACCTGCCATCAACGCTCTGTTCCCCCGCTGGAACGGCGGCTGACCATCGACCCCGATGCGCGCGGGGTGTTGCCCTACGAGGTCGGTTAGGTAAGGTCGCCCGTGAGCGCAAACAGGGAGACGGGCATGGAATTCATCGAAAGCCACGACCAGCTGCGGGCGGTCTTCGGCACGCCGTCGGAGCTGGCGGTGAAGAAGCAGATGCCGCGGCTGGACGTTCATGCGAAGGCATTCCTCGCGAAGTCGCCCATCGTGATGATTGGCTCGCAGGACCGCGCCGGGCATGGCGACGTGACGCCCAAGGGTGACCGGCCAGGGTTCGTGCAGGTGCTGGACGACGACACAATCGCGATTCCGGACCGACCGGGCAACAACCGCCTTGATACCTGGATGAACCTGGTCGAGAACTCGGCCATCGGCCTGTTGTTCATGATCCCCGGCATGAACGAGACGCTGCGCATCAACGGCACGGCGCGGCTGACTGTCGATGCGGGGCTGTGCGAGCGGCTGGGGATGAACGGACGGCCTGCGAAAGCCGTGGTGGTGGTCGCCGTGACCGAGGTCTACATGCATTGCGCCAAGGCCTATATCCGGTCCGAGCTGTGGAAGCCCGAGACCTGGCCCGCGCGCGGCGAGATGCCGACGCTGGGCGAGATGCTGCGCGACCAGCTGGCTCTGAGCGAAAGCGCCGGGACCATCGACGACAACCTGGCGAAAGCCTATCAGAAGACGCTTTGGTAGCCGCGCGCCTTCCGGGAAGGAACCAACCGCATGAGAATGAACAAGCTGGGCCGCACCGGCCTGGAGGTGTCCGAGCTTTGCCTTGGCACGATGACCTTCGGCAACCAGACGCCCGAGGGTGAGGGCCATGCCCAGATCGACCGCGCGCTGGCGGCGGGCATCAACTTTGTCGACACCGCCGAGATGTATCCGGTGAACCCGGTAAAGGCCGAGACGGTGGGGCGCACCGAAGAGATCATCGGGACATGGAACGCCGCGAACCGGGGGCGGCGGGGGGAGTATATCCTCGCCACCAAGATCGCCGGGAACGGCAGCTTGGCGCGGGGCGGCGAGCCGATTTCGAAGGACTCGATCCCGCGCGCGGTCGAGGCGTCGCTGCGGCGGTTGCAGACGGAGTATATCGACCTCTACCAGTTCCACTGGTCCAACCGGGGGACGTATTCCTTCCGCAGGAACTGGAATTATCGGCCCTCGGGTCCGGCGCAGGTGGTGCTGGACCACGTCGAAGAGGTGCTGGAGGCGTTGCAGGTCCAGGGGGACAAGGGCAACATCCGCCACTTCGGGCTGAGCAACGAAAGCGCCTGGGGTACGTCGCAGTTCCTGCGGGTGGCCGAAGAACGTGGCTGGCCGCGCGTGGCGACGATGCAGAACGAATACTCGCTGCTCTGCCGGCTCTACGACACCGACATGGGCGAGCTGAGCGTGATGGAGGACGTCGGGCTGATCGCCTTCTCGCCGCTTGGGGCGGGGTTGCTGACGGGCAAGTATCAGGGCGGCGCGGTGCCTCCCGGGTCGCGCCGGTCGCTGGTGCCCGAGATGGGCGGGCGGATCAGCGACCGGGTTTTCGACGCGGTGGAAGCATATCTGGCGATTGCGCGGCGGCACGGGCTGGATCCGGTGCATATGGCGCTGGCCTGGTGCCGGACGCGGCCGTTCATGTGCTCGGCGATCTTCGGGGCGACGACGATGGACCAGCTCGAGGTGGCGCTCGGGGCCGTGGACGTGGTGCTGTCGGAAGCGGTGCTGGCCGAGATCGACGCGACGCACAAGGCGCATCCGATGCCCTATTGAGAGGGGGCGGCGGGGCAAGCCCCGCCCTACGGATGCTTTGGCGCTCCGCCGCAGGATGGGGCGCTTTTTTTGAGTATTTTCAAAGAGAAGAAACCAGGGGTTTGCGAAAGTCCCGGGCCGGTCGCCCGTGGGCAGCGCGGAAGGCGCGGGCAAAGCTCGACTGCGAGGCAAAGCCGGTAGCGAGCGCGATGTCGGTCAGGCTGCGGTTCGTGTCGGTCACGAGGCGCAGCGCCTCGGCGAGGCGGAGCGACAGGGAATGCGCCTGGGGCGTGGTGTTGAGGCGCGCGCGGAATTGGGCCTGCAGCGCGCGGGGGCTGGTGCCGAGGCAGCGGGCGATCTCGGTCATTGGCAGGGGCGCGTCGAGCGTGTCCTCCATCAGGGCGCTGGCCCTGGCGGTGAGGGCGGAATGATTGGGCCGGGCGGCGGCGCGGCGCTGGGCGCGGGAGGGATCTGGGGCGGCGTCGTAAATGAAGGCCCCGGCGACGCGGGCGGCGAGGGTCTCGCCGCCGCGCGCGGCGATCAGGTGCAGCATCATGTCGATGGCGGGGGTTGCGCCGCCGCTGGTCATGCGGGGGCCGTCGACGTGGAAGCGGTCCCTCAGCGTGGTGACGGCGGGAAAGCGGGCGGCGAAACTTTCGAGGTCTTCCCAATGGGTTGTTGCCCGGTAGCCGTCGAGCAGCCCGGCGCTGGCCAGCACCCAGGGACCGCCGTCGATGCCGCCGATGGTGGCCCCGGTGGCGGCGATGCGGCGGAGGCTGGCGAGCAGGGTCGGGGTGCTCTGGGCGGCGAGGTTGAAGCCGGCGATGACGAGCAGGAGGTCGGTCGCCTCGAGCCGGGCGATGGGGTCGCCGGGCACTGTGAGACCCGATGTCAGCCGCGCGGGCTGGCCGGTGGCGGTGACGTAGGTCCAGTCGAACATGCGCCGGGGGGCGAGGCGGTTGGCGGCGCGCAGGGGGTCGACGGCGGCGGCGAGCGACAGGGTGTTGCAGTCGTCCAGCACGAGGATGGCGACGTTCAGGGGGGCTGGGCTGGCAGCATGGATTCTTGCGGATTTCATCAAGTCATCTTCGTATCATGGCAAGTGAGGCGGCGGAAGCAGCGGCATTCTGCGCCCTGAAACCAAGGGAGCTTTCCATGCCGCTGACCATGAACCGCGAGGTCTTCATCACCTGTGCCGTGACCGGATCGGGGGGCACGCAGGACCGCAGCCCGCATGTCCCGCGCTCGCCCAAGCAGATCGCCGATAGCGCCATCGCCGCCGCGAAGGCGGGGGCGGCGGTGGTGCATTGCCATGTGCGCGATCCGGAGACCGGCGTGGGAACGCGGAAACTCGAGTATTATCGCGAGGTTACGGATCGCATCCGCGACAGCGACACCGATGTCGTGCTGAACCTCACCGCGGGTATGGGCGGCGACATCTACTTTGGCCCGCCGTCGCGGCCGATGCCGGTGCAGAATAGCACCGA
This sequence comes from Pseudooceanicola sp., assembly GCA_020441135.1. Classification (GTDB taxonomy): domain Bacteria; phylum Pseudomonadota; class Alphaproteobacteria; order Rhodobacterales; family Rhodobacteraceae; genus Seohaeicola_A. The sequence goes on along the minus strand of JAGRMS010000099.1, from coordinate 3,602 downwards.
CATGGCCGGGGCCGAGGAACGGGTGGCGCATGTGGCCGAGTGCCTGCCCGAGATCTGCACGCTCGACTGCGGCACGATGAACTTCGCCGAGGCGGATTACGTGATGACCAACACGCCGGGGATGCTGACGGCGATGGGGGGGATGATGACCGACCTGGGGGTCATGCCCGAGATCGAGGCCTTTGACACCGGGCATCTGTGGTATGCAAAACAACTGGTCAGCGATGGCGTTCTGAAGGGCCCGGCGCTGGTGCAGCTTTGCATGGGCGTGCCCTGGGGCGCGCCGGACGACCTGAACACCTTCATGGCGATGGTGAACAACGTGCCGCCGGACTGGACCTTTTCGGCGTTTTCGCTGGGGCGCAACCAGATGGCCTATGCCGCCGCCGCCGTGCTGGCGGGGGGCAATGTGCGGGTGGGGCTGGAGGATAACCTCTGGCTCGACAAGGGCGTGCTGGCGCGCAACGACCAGCTGGTCGAGCGGGCGGTCGGGATCGTCGAGCGCATGGGGGCGCGGGTGATCGGGCCGGAAGACGTAAGGAAGAAGCTGGGACTGGTGAAGCGGGCGCCGCGGTGAGGCTTGCCGCGCTTGCCCTGCTTGCGTTGTCGGCCTGTACGACCGGCGTAACCGGATACCGGGACACCTCGACACCCATGGGCGCGACCACCCGCTTCGATGCCGAGCGCTTCGCGGGCCAGTGGCAGGTAGTGGCACGCATGGGCGCACCCGAAGACGAAAGCGCCCGGCTGGGCGAAGCCTTCGTCTTCGGCAAGCCGGGTGCGGGCTGGACGGTTACGCAGACGCGCGTGTCCTGTAACGGCGACGAATGCTCTCAGTACCAGGCGGACAGGCCCGTCCGGCAGGTCGCGCCGGGGCGGATCGACGTGGACGGAGCGATGTGGTGGGTGCTCTGGGTCGATGACGGGTTCCGCACGGCAGCTATCGGAACGCCGGACGGATCCTTCGGCTGGATCATGGACCGCAAGGGGCCGCAGGGCATCGGGGCCGACCGGCTGGCGGCGGCGAAAGAGATCATGGACTGGGCGGGCTACGACCTGACCCGCCTGCAAACGGTGCAGGGACTGTTGGAGAGCGTGCAATGACTGTGGCGGCAATCATCGGTGGCGGTGTGATCGGGGGCGGCTGGGCCGCGCGGTTCCTGCTGAACGGCTGGGACGTGCGGGTGTTCGACCCCGACCCGGAGGCCGAGCGCAAGATCGGCGAGGTGCTGGCGAACGCGCGGCGCTCGCTGCCGGGGCTGTCGGATGCGCCGCTGCCCGCCGAAGGGCAGCTGACGTTTCATGCCGACATGGGCGAGGCGGTCAGGGGCGCGGACTGGATACAGGAGTCGGTGCCGGAGAACCTTGCGCTGAAGCACAGGATCCTCGCGCAGATCCAGGTGGCCTGCGATGCGGGGGCGGTGATCGGTTCGTCGACCTCCGGCTTCAAGCCCTCGCAGTTGCAGGAGGGATCGAGCGCCCCGGGCCAGATCGTGGTGACGCATCCGTTCAACCCGGTCTACCTGCTGCCGCTGATCGAAGTGGTGCCCTCGCCCGCGAACGATGCCGCCTTTGTGGAAAAGACGGCGGAGGTGCTGCGGTCCATAGGGTGCTACCCGCTGCATGTCCGCGCCGAGATCGACGCGCATATCGCCGACCGTTTCCTCGAGGCGGTCTGGCGCGAGGCGCTCTGGCTGGTCAAGGACGGCATTGCCACGACGGAGGAGATCGACAACGCGATCCGCTATGGGTTCGGCATCCGCTGGGCGCAGATGGNNNNCCTATCGCGTGGCGGGCGGCGAGGCGGGGATGAAGCACTTCATGGCGCAGTTCGGACCGTGCCTGGCCTGGCCCTGGACCAAGCTGACCGACGTGCCCGAGTTCACCGACGAATTGGTCGACCTGATCGCCGGGCAGTCGGACGAGCAGTCGGGGGCCTACACGATCCGCGAGCTGGAGCGCATCCGCGACAACAACCTTGTCGCGATGATGCGGGCGCTGAAGGCTCAAGGTTGGGGCGCGGGGGCGATCCTGAAAGGGCATGACGCGCGGCTGAAGGCGGGGACGGAGCTGGTGGCCACCGCCGCCGACCTGACCGAGGCGCGCCCGGTCGTGACCTTCGCCCGCGCCGTGCCGCTCGACTGGACCGATTTCAACGGGCACATGACCGAGAGCCGGTATCTGGACGCTTTCGGGCAGTCGACCGACCGGTTCATGGAACTGATCGGCTGCGACGCGGCCTATATCGCGGCGGGGGGCAGCTATTTCACCGCCGAGACACACATCCGCCACATCGACGAGGTCCACGCCGGGGCGCGGATCGAGGTGCGCACGCAGATGCTGAAGGGCGAGGGCAAGAAGCTGCACCTGTTCCATTCGATGTATGAAGGCGAGCGGCTGCTGGCGACCGGCGAGAGCTTCCTGCTGCATGTGAACCTGGCGACGCGGCGATCCTGCGAACCGGGTCCGAAAGTGGCCGAGGGGCTGGCGCTGATGGCGAAGGCGCACGGCGGGCTGCCCTACCCCGAAGGCGCGGGCGCGGCGATCCGGCGGCCATGAGCCGGGTTCTGATCACCGCCGGGGCGTCGGGCATCGGGCGGGCGATGGCCGAGGCCTTCGCCGCCTCGGGCGCGCGGGTCTGGGTGGCGGATATGGACGTCGCGGCGCTGGACAAGTGTCCCGATGCGTGGGGCCGGACGGTCTGCGACGTCAGCGACGAGGCGTCGGTCAGGGCGCTGTTCGGCGCGGTGGTCGCGGCCTGGGGCGGGGTCGATACCGTCTTCCTCAACGCCGGGATCGCCGGGCCGACTGCGCTGATCGAGGACGTGGCGCTGGCGGACTGGCACCGCTGCCTTGGCGTGAACTTGGACGGCGCGTTCCTCTGCGCGAAACATGCCGCGCCCTTGCTGAAGGCGCAGAAGGCGGGGAGTCTGATCGTCACGTCCTCGACGGCGGGGCTCTACGGCTATCCCAACCGCGCGCCCTATGCGGCGGCGAAATGGGCGGTCATCGGGTTGATGAAGACGCTGGCGATGGAGCTGGGGCCGTTCGGCGTGCGGGCCAATGCGATCTGTCCGGGGTCAGTGGAAGGCCCCCGGATGGAGGGCGTGCTGCAGCGCGAGGCGGCGGCCAAGGGGATGACGCGGGATCAGGTCTATCAGGGCTATGCCAGCGGCACGGCGATGGGCCGCTTCGTCACGGCGAAGGACATCGCCGACATGGCGGTCTTCCTCGCCTCGGACGCGGCCCGGCTGGTATCGGGACAGGTGATCGCGGTGGACGGGTTCACGGTCAATCCGGATCCGTGAGGGTCAGAGCTGGTCGATCACGCGCAGTTGCCCCGCCAGCCAGGGCAGCCGGGCGACGCCGGGGTCGATCATCTGGCTCTGGACCAGCCGCCGCACCGTCTGCGCCACGTCGCGGGGCACGGTATCGGTCCAGTCCGCTCCGGCGAACAGCGAGATCGTGCGCGCGTCGCCCGCGAAGGGCAGGGGGTGCGCCTCGATGTCGTCATGGAACCGCGCCGCCCGCATGAAGCCCAGCGGCGTGGTGATCGCCCAGCCGATCCGCCGCGCCACCATCGCCATCAGCGCCAGGTGGCT
>JAGRMS010000538.1 GCA_020441135.1 Pseudooceanicola sp. | reverse complement strand
CGGCATCGCCTCGGGCGGCGGCGCGGGCATGGCGCTGGCGGAATGGGTGGCGACCGGCGCGCCGCCCTACGACCTCTGGCCCGTCGACATCCGCCGCTTCGGCCGTCCCCACCGGGACGAGGACTGGGTGCGCACCCGCACGCTCGAGGCTTACGGCAAGCACTACACCATGGCCTGGCCCTCCGAGGAACATTCCAGCGGCCGCCCCTGCCGCCGCTCACCGCTTTACGGCACGCTCAAGGCCGCAGGCGCGGTCTTCGGCGAGAAACTCGGCTGGGAACGCCCGAACTGGTTCGCCGAACCGGGAGAGGAAGCCCGCGACATCTACACCTTCGAGCGCCCCAACTGGCACAAGGCGGTCGCCCGCGAACACAAGGCCGCGCGCGAGGCGGCAGTTCTGTTCGACCAGACCTCCTTCGCCAAGTTCATCCTGAAAGGCCCGGATGCCGAGGCCGCGCTCGGCTGGATCGCCGCGAACCGGGTGGACCGCGCGGTCGGGACCATCACCTATACCCAGATGCTGAACGACAAGGGCGGGATCGAATGCGACCTGACCTGCGTGCGCACCGCCGAGGACGAATACTACATCGTCACCGGCACCGGCTTTGCCACCCACGATTTCGACTGGATCGCCCGCAACATCCCCGATGGCATGAACGCCCAGCTGGTCGACGTGACCTCGGCCAACGCCGTCCTGTCACTCTTCGGCCCGAAGGCGCGCGACATCCTCGCCGCCGTCACCCGCGATGACGTCAGCCACGCCGGTTTCCCCTTCGGCCAGGCCCGCACCATCGGCATCGCGGGCTGCCCGGTACTGGCCCTGCGCATCACCTATGTCGGCGAACTCGGCTGGGAACTCCACCTGCCGGTGGAATACGCCCTGACCGTCTACGAGGCCCTGCACAAAGCGGGCGCGCCCCACGGCCTGAAGAACGCCGGCTACCGCGCCATCGAAACGCTGCGCCTTGAGAAAGGCTATCGCGCCTGGGCCGGCGACATCGGGCCGGACCACACGCCGGACGAGGCGGGGCTGGGCTGGGCGGTGAAACTTGCCACCAACACGCCCTTCCGGGGACGCGAGGCGGTGGAGAAACAACGCCGCGACGGCGTCAAGAAGATCATGGCCACCTTCACCTGCGCCCCAGACGTGATCCTCTCGGGCCGCGAGACGATCTACCGCAACGGCGAGCGCTGCGGCTGGCTGTCCTCGGCGGGCTACGGCCATACCATCGGCCAGAGCATCGGCATGGGCTACGTCCGCAGCAAATCCGTCATCGACCGCGATTATGTCCTGTCGAGCGACTACGAGCTTGAAGTCGCAGGCCAGCGCGTGCCTTGCACGGTCACGCTGTCTCCGCTTTACGACCCGAAGATGGCGCGCGTCCGCGCGTGACAAGGGGCCGGCGGGGCAAGCCCCGCCCTACGCCTCAGGCGCCCAGCTTCTGCAACAACGCCGCCGCCGCCGCCTGTTCGGCGCGGCGCTTCGACGGGGCCGAGGCGCGCGCCTCGGTGCCGTCCTCCAGCCGCGCGGCAATGGTGAAGACCGGCGCATGATCGGGGCCGGTGCGCGCCACCGCTTCGTAGACCGGCGGCGGGTGCCCGCGCGCCTGGAGATACTCCTGCAACGTCGTCTTGGGATCGCGGGCGTCGTCCTCGACCACCTCGATCCGGGGCCGCCAGTGCCGCAGGATCACCCCCCGCGCCGCCTCCAGCCCGCCATCGCGGTAGACGGCGGCCAGCACCGCCTCCATCGCATCCCCCAGCAGCGCCAGCTTGCGCCGCCCGCCCGACAGCATCTCGGACCGTCCAAGCTTCAGCACCACGCCCAGGTCGATCGACTGCGCCACCTCGGCACAGGCCTCCTTGCGCACCAGCGCGTTGAACCGCGGCGCCAGCTGCCCCTCGGTCGCCGCCTTGTCGTGATCCAGCAGCGCATCCGCGATCACCAGCCCCAGCACCCGGTCGCCCAGGAACTCCAGCCGCTGGTTGTCCGTGCGCGTGGCCGACGACACCGACCCATGCGTCAGCGCGCGCACCAGCAACTCGGGCCGGGCGAACGTGTGACCCAGCCGGTCCTGGAAGGCGACAAGCTCGGCCGACAGCTTCACCGCCCGCCTCAGTCGATCGCCTTGAAGAAGCGGTCGCTCCGCCAGGTCCAGAAATACAGCATCGACCGCCCGGCGGACGAGAACATGATGCGGTCCGCCCGGCCGATCAGGTTCTCATAGGGCACGAAGCCGACGCCGCCTGCGGTCTGGCGCACCCGGCTGTCGGTCGAGTTGTCGCGGTTGTCG
>JAGRMS010000098.1 GCA_020441135.1 Pseudooceanicola sp. | reverse complement strand
TGCACGCCTGCGGCCATGACGGGCACACGACGATGCTGCTCGGCGCCGCGCAATACCTGTCGCAGACGCGCAATTTCGACGGCACCGTGGTGCTGCTGTTCCAGCCCGCCGAAGAGGGTGGCGGCGGCGCCAAGGCGATGATCGCCGATGGCGTGATGGAACGCTGGGGGATCGACGAGGTCTACGGGATGCACAACTGGCCGGGGCTCGCGGCAGGTACCTTCGCGGTGAAGGACGGCCCGCTGCTGGCGGCGGCGGACGGCTTCGAGATCGCGGTGAAGGGCACCGGCGGGCACGGCGCGCGACCGCACCTCGCGGTGGACACGACGCTGGCCGCCTGCGCGGTGGTGATGGCGCTGCAATCGGTGGTCTCGCGCAACGCCGATCCGCTCAAGACGGTGGTGCTGTCGATCTGTGGTCTCGAGTCGGAATCGACCGCCTACAACGTGATCCCCGACCGGATCGTGCTGCGCGGCACGACGCGGTTTCTCGACCCCGACGTGCAGCCGATGCTGGTCGAGCGCATCGAGACCCTGGCGAAACAGACCGCCGCCGCCTACGGGGCGAGCGCCGAAGTCACCTACACCCGCAGCGTCGGGCCGGTGCTGAACCACGTCGGCAACGTGGCCCATGCGATCCGGGCGGGCGAGGCGGTGGCGGGCGCGGTCGAGACCGACATCCGCCCCGACATGGCGGCAGAGGATTTCGCCGACATGCTGGCGGTGCGGCCCGGCTGCTACATGCTGATCGGCAACGGCGACAGCGCCGACCTGCACAACCCGTCCTATGAATTCAACGATGCGATCCTTCCGGTCGGCGCCAGCTGGTTCGCCGAGATGGCCGAGCAGCGGATGGGGCTGTGACATGCCGGTAAGGAACCGCCTGGCCGAGATGCTGCCCGAGATCACCGCCTGGCGGAGGGATTTCCATGCCAACCCCGAGATCCTTTACGAGGTGCATCGCACGGCAGCCAAGGTCGCCGAACGGCTGCGCGATTTTGGCTGCGACGAGGTGGTGGAAGGTGTCGGCCGCACCGGGGTTGTCGGCCTGATCCGGGGGCGTCCGGGCGCGCGGACCATCGGGCTGCGGGCGGACATGGACGCGCTGCCGATCAACGAGGCGACCGGGGCGGATCATGCCTCGACCAACCCCGGCAGGATGCACGCCTGCGGCCATGACGGCCATACCGCGATGCTGCTCGGCGCGGCGCAATACCTGGCCGAGACGCGGAATTTCAACGGCACCGTGGTGCTGATCTTCCAGCCGGCGGAGGAAGGCGGCAACGGCGCCAAGGCGATGCTGGAAGACGGCCTTGTCGACCGCTTCGGCATCGACGAGGTCTACGCCATCCACAACCGCCCGGGACTGCCGGTTGGCCAGTTCGCCATCCGGCCCGGGCCGCAGCTGGCGGCGGCGGACGAGTTCGCCATCGAGGTGATCGGCGTGGGCGGCCACGCCGCCGAGCCGAACCTCGCGGTCGACCCGCTGGTGATCGCCTGCCAGATCGTGGTGGCCCTGCAAACCATCGTCAGCCGCAACGCCGATCCGGTGTTGCAGACGGTGGTCTCCGTCACCTCGGTCGAGACATCGTCGAAGGTCTTCAACGTGATCCCGGCCTCGGTCTCGATGCGGGGCACCGTGCGCACCCACTCTCCGGAGATGCGCGCCCTGGCCGAGCGCCGGATCGCCGAAATCGCCGCGGCAACGGCGCAGGCGCTGGGCGGACAGGCCGAGACAACCTATACGCACGGTGTCCCGGTGACGATCAACACGCCCGAGAACACCGCCTTTGCCATCGAAGCGGCACGCACGGTCGCCGACGGCTGCCAAGAGTCGCCGCTGGTGATGGGGGGCGAGGACTTCTCCTTCATGCTTCAGGTGCGGCCCGGCGCGATGATCTATGTCGGCAACGGCGACAGCGCCGGGCTGCACCACCCGGCCTATGACTTCAACGACGAGACGATCCCGGCGGGGGCAAGCTGGTTTGTCGAGATGGTGGAACGGCGGCTGGCCGCGCCAAGCTTGGGGTAAATAGATACCTATTTTTCAAGACACTGTTTTAACAGCATTTTTCCAGATCAATCGCCCTTGACGGAGAATTTCCGTCCCGATAGATACCCGCAATCGCATTCGGGTGGCCGCTGGCTGCCCTTAACGTCAAACGGGAAGTCCCACATGAAAACCTTTACTGCGACCCCGGCAGACATCGAGAAGAAGTGGATCCTGATCG
>JAGRMS010000097.1 GCA_020441135.1 Pseudooceanicola sp. | reverse complement strand
CACCGCGATGATGATCTCGGCGATGCCCAGCGTGGCGATGGCAAGGTAGTCCGACCGCAGGCCCAGCGCGGTCTTGCCGACCACCCAGGCCGCGCCCGCGGCCAGCACGCCGCCGACCGGCCACGACAGCAGCACCGGCAGGCCCAGCCCGCCCAGATAGCCCTCGATGGTCGGGTTGATCGACTCGATGGCGTCAACCGCCGGGTCGAACAGCCAGCGGTAGAAGAAGAAGCCGCCGACCAGCACGACCAGCATCGTCATCACCCGCGGCCGGCCTCGCGGCAGCTTGTTCCAGGCGACGATGCCACAGAAGACCGTCAGGATGCCGACCTCGATGGCGACGATCATGCGGAAGCCGCCCTCGGTCCAGGCCTCGATCACCGGCGGCATCGAGACCAGCACGGTGGCGAGCCCGCCCATGGCGACGAAGCCCATGATCCCGATGTTGAACAGGCCGGCGTAACCCCATTGCATGTTCACGCCCAGCGCCATGATCGCCGAGATCATGCCCATGTTCAGGATCAGGAGCGCGGTGTTCCAGGATTGCATCCAGCCGACCAGAGCGATCATGGCGGCCGTGATCAGGTAAAGGATAAAGCCCCTCATACCGATTTCCCCTTGAAGATGCCGGTCGGTCGGAACAGCAGGACCAGGATCAGGATGCCGAAGGACACCGCGAATTTGTAATCCGTCGAGAGCAGCTGCATGAGGCTGCTGGGCGCCATGTCCGGGGGCAGCAGGTAGGTGGCGACCTTCTTCCAGGCATAGGTCACGCCGATCTCGGAAAAGGCGACGACGAAGCCTCCGGCGATGGCGCCGAGCGGCGAGCCCAGGCCGCCGACGATGGCGGCGGCGAAAATCGGTAGCAGGAGCTGGAAGTAGGTGAAGGGCTTGAACGACTTGTCGAGCCCGTAGAGCACCCCCGCCACGGTGGCGAGACCGGCGACGATCATCCAGGTGTACATCACCACCCGCTCGGGGTTGATCCCCGACAGCAGCGCCAGATCCTCGTTATCGGAATAGGCCCGCATCGACTTGCCGGTGCGGGTGTAGCCGAGGAACCAGAACAGCGCGGCGACGATGATCGCGGCGGTCACCACGGTGAGAACCTGCGTCGTGCGGATCGCCAGACCTTCCTGAAGTCCGGTCAAGTCCCGGAATTCACGGGCCGAGATGACGAAGCGGCCACCGTCGAGGAAGTTCTGTTCGTCGACGCCGATGATGAAGCGGACGATGCCGTTCATCATGAACATCACGCCGAGCGAGGCCATCACGAAGATCACCGGCGCGGCGCGGACGCGTCGGTAGAACTTGTAGACGGTGCGGTCGAAGATCAGCACCAGAACGATGGTGCCGAGGATGCCGAAGGGCAGGGCGAGCAGGGCGGTCGGCAGCGGGCCGAAGCTGATGCCCATGCCCTGAAGCCCCCAGGTGACGAGGATCACGATCATCGTCCCGAAGGCCATGGTGTCGCCATGCGCGAAGTTCGAGAACCTCAGGATGCCGTAGATCAGCGTCACGCCCAGCGCGCCCAGGGCAAGCTGCGCGCCATAGGCCAATGCTGGCACCAGGACAAAATTCGAAAGCGCCACCAGCGCGTTCAGGGTATCCATCTCAGTTCTTCACCCCTCTTGGTCCCCGCGGCCGGTCCGTGCTGTCCCGGCGCCATTTCTTTTGCCCGTGCTTCTGCGGCACGGGGGTCGGTCGTTGTTCAGAGGGCGCCGCGGCGAGGCGGCGCCCTCCGTTCTTTCGCAATCCTCCGGTCGTCGCCTTCCCCGGGCGGGCCGAAGGACGTGCTATCCATGTTTGTCGGCGCGCGCCGCCCGGTGGCGGCAAGCGCCTCGCGGGCCGTGAGGGCGCGCCAGGCGCTCACTGCGGCGCCCCGCAGGTGCCCTGAAGCGCGATCAGCCCGGCGTCGTCGAGCGGGACCGATCCGGCCAGCTTGCCGCTTTCGGTCAGGAGGAACAGCGCCGGCGGATCGCCGTCGCCGGCCCAGGACAGGATGACGATGGGCCAGGCCTGCTCCTCGGATTCCAGATTGCCCTCGAAGCTGCCGCGTGGCGCGTTGACGGTGAAGCTCGTGTCGTCCCAGACGAAGCTGTAATCGCCGGTCCAGCTTCCGCCGACCGAGCAATCGACGCTGGAGCCGGAAATCTCGCAGGCATTGGTCACGTTGCAGGGAAAGGTGATCTGCTCCGCCGCGGCGGGCGGGGCGAAATGAAGCGCCAGGGCGCCCGACAGTGTCGCTAAATGAATGATTTTCATCTTCAAACCTTTTGAAAAATCGGGCTAACCGCCCAGGAAAGTCCTGCGCACCTCGGGATCGGCCAAAAGCGCCTGTCCGGTGTCGGTATAGGCATTCGCGCCCTGAACCAGCACGAAGCCGGTATCGGCGATCTCGAGCGCCTGCCGGGCGTTCTGCTCGACCATCAGGATCGAGATGCCGGTGCGGGCGACCTCGATGATCCGGTCGAAAAGCTCGTCCATGACGATGGGCGAAACCCCCGCCGTCGGTTCGTCGAGCATCAGAAGCTTTGGCTGCGTCATCAGCGCCCGGCCCACCGCGACCTGCTGACGCTGGCCGCCCGAAAGCTCGCCCGCCGGCTGCCGGCGCTTGTCCTTCAGGATCGGGAACAGCTCGTAGACCTGTTCGATGGTCGGGCGGATGTCGTCCTTGCGCAGGAACGCCCCCATTTCCAGGTTTTCCTCGACCGAGAGCGAGACGAAGACGTTGTTGGTCTGCGGCACGAAGGCCATGCCCTTGGCCACCCGGTCCTGCGGCGACAGATCGGTGATCTCCTCGCCGTCCAGCACCACGCGGCCGCCGCGCAGGTTCAGCATGCCGAACACCGCCTTCATCGCGGTCGACTTGCCGGCGCCGTTGGGGCCGACGATCACCGCGATCTTGCCCTTGTCCACGGTCAGCGTGCAGTCGTGCAGGATGTCGGTGGCGCCATAGCCGCCGGTCATGTTCTCGCCGGCCAGGAAATGCGCGCCGGCGGCCGGTTTGGCGGTGCCCGCGCGGGTATCGGGGATCCCGCCGCCCGGTTCGCTGGTCTTGGTGATGGTGCGGTCCTTGTTGCCGCGCCCGCTATAGGCGTCGCTGCTCATGCCGGACCTCCCTCGGCGGGTTCCGCCGTCGCTTCGGCCGCGGCCAGCATGTCCTTGTTCTTCAGGCCGCGACCCAGGTAGGCCTCGATCACCGCCTCGTTCTCCATGATGTGCTCGGCCGAGCCCTCGGCGAGCACCTTGCCCTCGGCCATGACGATCACCGGGTCGCAGAGGCGGCCGATGAAATCCATGTCGTG
>JAGRMS010000537.1 GCA_020441135.1 Pseudooceanicola sp. | reverse complement strand
GCATCCTGATCCCGCCGTCGACCGGTTTCGTGATCTACGCGATCCTGACGGAACAAAGCATCGGGCGGCTGTTCCTCGCCGGGGTCTTTCCCGGCATCCTGCTGCTGCTGCTCTTCGTGCTGATGGTGACGGCGATCTGCCAGCTGCGCCCGTCGCTGGGCCCGGCGGGGCCGAAGACCACGATGGATGAAAAGGTGCGCGCCATCGGGGGCGCCCTGCCGATCATCGGGATCATCCTGCTGACCATCGGCGGCATCTACGGCGGCTTCTTCTCGCCGGTCGAGGCGGCGGCGGTGGGTGCCGGCATCGTCATTCTGATCGGGTTTGTCACCGGCACGCTGTCGCTTCGCCAGTTCTGGGCGGCCTCGCGCGACGCCATCGTGACCTCGGCCACGGTGATGCTGATCCTGATCGCGGCGCACCTGATCAACCCCTTCCTGGCGCTGAGCCATATCCCGACGACCGTCGGCAACGCGATCGACGCGCTGGGGCTGGGGGTGACGGGGACGCTGGTGCTGATCCTCGCGATCTACCTCGTTCTCGGCTGCTTCCTCGAAGGCTTCGCCATGCTGGTCCTGACGCTGCCGATCTTCTTCCCCATCGTCACGGGGCTGGGGATAGACCCGATCTGGTTCGGCGTGCTGGTGGTGCTGACGCTCGAGATGGGGCTGATCTCGCCCCCCGTCGGTATCAACGTCTTCATCGTGAAATCGGTCGCCCCGAAAGTGCCGCTGGGCGACATCTTCCGCGGCGTGCTGCCGTTCTGGGTGATGATGGTGCTCTGCGTCGCGATCCTGATCGCCTACCCGCAGATCGCGCTGTTCCTGCCGAATACCATGTTCAACTGAGGAGAGCGGAGATGAACCCCTTGAGCTTCGACCTCGCCCACCTTGCCCATGTCGAGGTGCTGACCGACCGCTTCGACGAGAGCCTCGACTTCTTTACCCGCGTCTACGGGCTGAAACTGTCGGGGCAGGACGAGGGGTCGGCCTATCTGCGCGCCTGGGATGACTATGAATACCACTCGATGAAGCTGACCCGCGCCGACCGGACCGGGATCGGGCATGTGGCCTATCGGGTGTCGTCACCGGAGGCGCTGGAGCGGCGCGTGAAGATCATCAAAGGGTCGGGCTATACGGTGCTTGGCTGGGTCGAGGGCGACAAGGGCCACGGCCGGGCGTTCCGCTTCGTGGATCCTTTCGGACACGTCTTCGAGATCTACTGGGACACCGTGCGTGCGCCCCGCGAAGGCGCGGACAAGCCCGCGCTGAAGAACCTGTCGTCGCGGTTCCACGCGCAGGGGGCCTGCCCGCGCCGCATCGACCATGTGAACCTGCTGGGCGAGGACGCGCGGGCTTTCCAGGCGTTCGTCGAGACCTGCCTCGGCAGCCGCCTGACCGAGTGCATCCAGCTCGACAACGGGCGGCTCGGGGGCGTCTGGTTCACCTGCAACAACAAGACCTACGATCTGGTCTGTTCCGAGGAACGCGGCGGCGGCACCGGGCGCCTGCACCACGTCACCTATGCCACCGACCAGCGCGAGGACATCCTGCGGGCGGCGGACATCATGCTGGAAAACGGCGTGCATATCGAGACCGGGCCGCACAAGCACGCGATCCAGGGGTCGTTCTTCCTCTATGTCTGGGAACCGGCGGGCAATCGGATCGAACTGGCCAACGCCGGCGCGCGGCTGATGCTGGCGCCGGACTGGGAGCCGGTGGTCTGGACCGAGGCGGACCGCAAGAAGGGCCAGGCCTGGGGGCTGAAGACCATCGAGACCTTCCACACCCACGGCACGCCGCCAGTCGTCAAGGGTGGGTGAATCACCCACCCTACGCAACCTCATCGACCCCGAGGAGAAGGACCATGACCCGAACCGCCCTAGTCGTTTCCGCCCATTCTGCCGACTTCGTCTGGCGCTGCGGCGGCGCCATCGCTCTGCACCAGGAGAAGGGGGTGAACGTCACCGTCGTCTGCCTGTCCTTCGGCGAGCGTGGCGAAAGCGCGAAGCTGTGGAAGCTGCCGGGGATGACGCTGGAAAAGGTCAAGTCCGAGCGGAAGCGCGAGGCCGAGAACGCGGCGAAGGCGCTGGGGGTGCATGACCTGCGGTTCTTCGACCTCGGCGACTACCCCCTGACGCTGGACCGCGCGGCGGTGCTGCGGATGACCGACGTGATGCGCGAGGTACAGCCGGGGTTCATCCTGACGCACTCGAAGCTCGACCTCTACAACACCGACCACATGGATACCTTCCGCTATACGGTCGACGCGCGGATGATCGCGCAGGCGCATGGGCACGAGCCGGGGCAAAAGATCCTCGGCGCGCCGCAGGTCTACCTGTTCGAGCCGCACCAGAC
>JAGRMS010000096.1 GCA_020441135.1 Pseudooceanicola sp. | reverse complement strand
ACCGCAAGGTTCTGGCCGATCTCGCCGTGCATGAGCCCGAAGCCTTCGGCGCCATCGTCGAAAAGGCCCAGGCCGCGCTGAACGGCTGAGGCCGGTCGCAGGACGGAAACGAAAGGCGCCTTCCGGGGCGCCTTTTTTCATGCCTTGCGCAAGTGAAGGAGAGCGGCCAGGCCCAGGATTGCGCCCGCCGGCCAGACCGACCAGGCGCCGCCTTCGGGGCTGAAGAGGTTGAGCCCGACGAAGAAGGCGGCGGCAAGCAGCGCGCGGATGGTGCCGGTGGAAAGGCGGCCGCGTTGCAGCTGCGGCGCGGCGCGCCAGCCCCAGACCAGGGCAAGGCAAAGGAGCGGCCATTGCGACCAGAAGGGCAGCCCGGTCACGAGGTCGATGGCGAAGAGCCCGCCAGCGGCAATTGCCAGACGGCGGGTCATCGCGGGCATCGATCGCGGGGCCGGGGACGTTTCAGGCCCGGATGCCGCGACCGGGCCGCGCGCGCGCTGCGGCGCGGGCGGGGCGGGCGGCGAAGGCTTTTGCGGCCTTTGCGGCTCGGGCATGGCCAAGGGGCTGGCGTCGTCGATGGCACCGGACCGGACGCGATAGACCGGCACATCCGCAACAAGGTTCTTCGGGCGCCTGTCGCCGATGTATTCGAAGGCCACCGACAGCTTGCTGGCCACCTGGTCGTAGACCTGCTGCGAGACCAGGACGCCGCCCGGTTCGGCCATGCTTTCGAGGCGCGAGGCGAGGTTGACGCCATCACCCAGCAGGTCGTCGCCATCGACGATCACGTCGCCGAGGTGGATGCCGATGCGGAACAGCAGCGGCGCGCGCCCGGCGCGGTCCAGCGTGCGCAATTCGCTCTGAACCTCGAGCGCGCATTGCACCGCCTCGACCACCGAGGGGAAGTCGGCGATCAGCCCGTCGCCCGCGGTATTGGCAATCCGTCCGCCGTGACGCTCGATGAAGCGGGCAAAGACGTCGCGGGCGGCGCGCAGTTCGGTTACGGTGCGCAACTCGTCGCGCCCCATCGCGGTGCTGAAGGCTGCCGCGTCGGCGGCGAGGATCGTCGTCAGCTTGCGCTTCAAGGTGGTCGTCATCGCTCCCCCTGCCGGATCCGACTCTGCGGTTGATCTGCGCGCGTTTCTGGTGTTGATTTCACCCACCCGCGCCACCTTGCGCGGGATTTCAAACAGAAGCCATTGCTCGTCAACACATTTCATGGAGTGCTTTTTATGGGTAGCTTTCTCTTCAGTGGTGAAGTGGTCAAGGTGGATGCGGACGGCAACTGTTCCGCCGTCGGCCTGACGGTCGATACCGATTCCGCCGGACTGACCTCCTCGCTCTTCAACTCCGAATTCGTGGTGGACGGCACCAGCCTTGGCACCACCGGGCCGGTGATCTTCCACGGCAACACGTCGTCCACGCAGGCGACCGTCACGATGACCGACGGGCGCAGCGTCACCGCGTCGGTTGTCACCTTCAGCGACGGCACCAGCGACTATTACCTATTCCAGGCCACCAGCGGCAGCGCGGTGCCGGCGTCGGGCCATATCGACCCGAACCGGGTCGTATCGGTTGTTGCCGACGCCGTCGTCGAACTGCCGACGAACCAGGTCTACAACTTCGACCGCTTCCACCTGCTGGATGCCTCGACCAACATCCGCAATGGCGACGCGCTGGTTCTCCAGGGCAGCACGCCCTCCGTGCATACGATTTTCGTCGCCGACGACGACTCGCGCTTTCAGTTCAATGCCTCGGGCGGGGATACCGAAAGCAAGCTGGCGCCGACGATCTGGTCCACCGCCGCGCGGCTGACGCCGGTCTCGCTGGATACCCAGTTCACCGGTTCCGCGGGCACCACCGCGACGCTGGTCACGGTGAATTACACGACGGCAACCGGCAGCGGCAGTTTTCGGGCCATCGAGCACACGCTGTTCTCGACCAAGACCTATATCCCGGAGAACGGTCATATCGACCTGAGCGAAATCACCGGCGTGACCAGCGTTGTGGCGACGGCGACGCCGGTTGACGGGCACAACTATTCCGAGTTCGGACTGGTTCTTGGCAAGATCAAGCAGTCGGGCGACGCGGATGACAACGATATGTTCGGCGATATCGGCAACGACCAGATCAGCGGCAGGAACGGCAACGACAGGTTGTTCGGCGATATCGGCAACGACCTGCTGCTGGGCGGCAACGGCAACGATACGCTTTATGGCGGGGCCGACGATGACGACCTGCAAGGCGGCAATGGCAACGACACGCTGCTGGGCGGGATCGGCGACGACGATCTGGACGGCGGGGCAGGGCGCGACACGCTGAAGGGCAACGAGGGCGACGACAGCCTTGAAGGCAAGAAGGGCCGCGACACGCTGCGTGGAATGGACGGCGACGACACCCTGCTTGGGGGCACCCACAATGACACGCTTTTCGGGGGGCGGGATGACGATACGCTGGACGGCGGCGTGGGGAGCGATACGCTGTACGGCGACCAGGGGGCCGACACGCTGGACGGCGGCTTGGGCGCGGACACCCTGACCGGCGGGATCGGGGCGGATGTCTTCGTGTTCAGCGCCGATGGCGCGACGGATACGATCACCGACTGGCAGGACGGCATCGACCTGATCGACCTCGATGTCGCATTCGGCGCGCTGACGATCACCGATGCGGGCGCGGGGGTGGTGCATATCACCCATTCGGGCGAGCTGCTGATCGTGATGGACGGCGGCGGCGGCACCCTGACGGCGGCGGATTTCACGGCGGCCGACTTCCTCTGACCGGAACGGTCGCGGTCTGAAGCGCGTTTCCCTTTCACCAGGAGGGGAAGCGCGTGCCCGATACCTTGCAAACCTTGCCCGAGACCGCCGTGCTTTACCGCATGGCGACGCCGGACCACCTCTGCCCCTACGGGCAGAAGGCGCGCTACCTGCTGGAACGCGAGGGCTTCGCGGTCGAGGACCACCTGCTGCGGACGAAGGCCGAGACCGAGGCGTTCAAGCGCGAGCACGGGGTGAAGACCACGCCGCAGGTCTGGATCGGGGGCGAGCGGATTGGCGGCTATGACGCGCTGCGCGAACACTTCGGGCTGGCCGGGGGCGAGACGACCTACCGCCCGGTGATCGCGATCTTTGCCATTGCGGCGCTGCTGGCGGGGCTGCTGGTGTTTCTTACGGACGCCGGTCTGCTGCGGGGTGTCGAATGGTTCGTGGCGCTGGCGATGGTGCTGCTGGCCTTGCAGAAGCTTCAGGACGTCGAGACATTCTCGACCATGGTGCTGAACTACGACCTGCTGGCACGGGCGTGGGTGCCCTACGGCTATGCCTATCCCTATGCCGAGGCGCTGGCTGGGTTGCTGATGGTGGGCGGCCTGTTGCCCTGGCTTTCGGGGCCACTGGCGCTGTTTATCGGCACGGTGGGCGCGGTATCCGTGTTCAAGGCGGTCTACATCGACAAGCGCGAGTTGAAATGCGCCTGTGTCGGCGGTGACAGCAAGGTGCCGCTGGGGTTCGTGTCGCTCTCCGAGAATCTCGCGATGATCGCGATGGGGTTTTGGACGCTGGTCAAGCTGATCTGAGCGGCCGCTGCATCAGCGCGCAGGCGGCGCCCAGCATGAGGATGCCGGCGGCGGCGGCGAGGCTGACGCCGATGTCTCCGGCGAGGTCGCCCAGCAGACCCGCGCCGTAGGGGCCGACGGTCTGGGCGACGGCGAAGATCACCGTGAACAGGCTGATCGCGCGGCCCCAGGCGGCGGGGTCGAGGTTCTTGCGCACGAAGTTCGTCACCGCCCCCGGCGACATGAAGACACAAAGCCCGAAGATCGCGGCGGAAACCACCAGCCCCGCGCCGGTCGGCACCAGCACGGGCAGCACCGACCCCGTGGCGATGCCGGTCAGCACCAGCGCCAGCGGCAGGCCGTTGTCGAAGCGGGCGAAGACCGGCCGCCAGACGAAGGGTGACAGGCAGAGGCACAGGCCCAGCATCACCCAGACGGCGGCAATCAGCGGGGCCGACGCCCCCTGCTCGGTCATCCAGGCCGACAGGAAGGTAAAGTAGACGATGTAGCCCAGGCCGAAGCCCGCGTAGCCCGCCATCTCGCCCAGGATCGCCAGCAAGGGCAGGGGCGCGGCGCGGCGTTCGGCCTGGCGGGGCGGGCGCACCGAATGGGCGGCCCAGAAGCTGAGGGGGAGCATGGCGAAACAGGCCAGCCCGATCAATGTCCAGGTCCAGGGCCAGGAGGCGTTGCCCCAGGCGTCGAGCATCAGCGGCAGCACCGCGCCGCACAGCACGATCCCCAGCCCGCCGCCAAAGCCGAACAGCAGCGCGATGGCCAGCGCGTTCTTGCGCGGCTCGGACTGGAACAGCTGCGCGGTCAGCACGCCGGCGGTGGAAAAGGACATCGCCCCGAACAGCCCGGCAAGGATGCGCCACAGCGTCTGCCACCACAGCGCCTCGTCCTGCCCGGTGGCGAACAGCGCCACGGCGGTGGTGACAAGTCCGAAGTTGAACAGGTGCGAGGGGTTGATGCGCCCGATCAGCACCATCGTCAGCACCGCCCCGCCCATGTAGCCAAGCGCGTTGGCGGTATTGAGCCAGCCCGACTGGGCATAGGTCCAGCCGAGTTCCGATTTCATCGCGGGCAGGATCAGGCCGTAGGCAAAGCGGGCAAAGCCGTTGGTGACGGTGACGCCCAGCGCCAGGCCGAACAGCACCAGCCAGGGCCGCGCCGGTTCAGAGCCCGGCATAGACCGCCCTTTCGAAGGCCCCGTAGAGGCGGACCATGCCCGGCTCCAGGAAGGGCAGCGATTGGGTCATCAGCACCGCGGCGATGCCCGCCTTCGGGTCGATCCAGTAATGCGTGTTGCAGATGCCTGCCCAGCCGAGCGACCCGGCATGGCGCTTGCCCGCCACGTCGGTCTCGGTGCGCACGAAGGCGGCGGTATGGGTCGGGGCCGGGCCGGGCGCCAGCGGCAGGTCGGCGCTGACCCTGGGATCGGCGGACACCATCGGGATCAGCGTCAGGCCGCGCATCTGGTCGGTGGACATGGTGCGGACCGCTTCCGGCGAGAGGACTCGCTGACCGTCCAGCGCGCCGCCGTTCAGCACCATCCGCAGGAAGCGCAGGTAATCCGGGGCGGTCGAGTAGAGCGCGTGGCCCATCCCGTAGAACTCCGGCGCGCGCGGCGGGCCCATCGGCATCGCGGCGAAGCCGCCGTCGCCGGTGCGGCGCGAGACGGTGGCGAGGCGGTCTTCCAGGCCATCCGGCTCGAAGGCGGTATCGGGCATCCCGAGAGGGGCGAATAGCTCGTCCCGGCAGAAGGCGTCGATGCGGCGGCCGTCCACCGCCTCGACCACCTGGCCCAGCCAGTCGGTCGAGGGGCCATAGCCCCAGCGCGTGCCGGGGTCTGAGGCGAGCGGCATCGCCAGCGCGGCCCGCTTGCCGGACGTCACCAGCGGATGCCCGGTGGCGCGATACCAGCGCAGCAGGTCGGCGTTCCAGATCTCGTATTCCAGCCCGCTGGTATGGGTCATCAGGTGGCGCACCGTCGCTTGCGTTCGCGGCGCGCGCAGGCGCGGGGTGTCGCCGTCCCAGCCCTCGATCACCCGCAGGGCGTTCCACTGTGGAAGCGCCTCGGACACGGGCGTGTCGAGCGTCAGCAGGCCCCGGTCCACCAGGATCATCGCCGCCGCGGAACCGATGGCCTTCGTCATCGAATAGATGCGGAAGGCCGTGCGTTCATTTGCCGCCCGGCCCGGCGCCGCCTCGCCCGCGGCGCCGCTGAAGGTGGCGCCTTGCGCGGTGGCGGTCATGGCGACGACGAAGGGCACCTGAGCCTTGGCGACGGCGGTGTCGAGAACCCCCTGAAGCGCGCTCATGCCCGTGCGCCCAGGATCGCGGGGCGGTCGCCGTCGCGGGGCAGGAACAGGTCCGCCCAGATCGCCAGCCCGTCCAGCCAGTTTGCCAGTTCCCCGGGGTCGTTGCGGAATCGCAGGAAGCTTTTGAAATAGGTCGCCAGCCCCATCGCATAGCCCCGGCATTCGCGGCAATCGACGTTGGGCGAACAGCACTTTTCCGAACTGGTGGTGGCGTCGGCCTCGTAATGGCGGTGCCAGTCGGTCAGGCGGTTGCCGCAGTCCACCGCGATGCCCTCGGCGTCGAAGGTCATCAGGCTGGACAGGGGCTGGGTGATCCAGTCGTTGTAATGCATCGAATAGCGCACCGTTTTCGGGAACTCGGCCTGCGCGCGGGCGATCTCGGCCCGG
Source organism: Pseudooceanicola sp. (assembly GCA_020441135.1). Lineage (GTDB taxonomy): Bacteria > Pseudomonadota > Alphaproteobacteria > Rhodobacterales > Rhodobacteraceae > Seohaeicola_A. The sequence goes on along the minus strand of JAGRMS010000096.1, from coordinate 2,905 downwards.
GCGCGGGCAAAGCTGGCGTTGTCGTGGCGCAGTGTCGGGCCCTGATCGCGCAGGCGGAAATACTGGTTGTCCTGGCCCGCCTGACCGTCGAGGTAGCGGCCATACTCGAGCGTCGGCGAGAAATAGTTGTAGGTCAGCACGACCCCGTGGTCGCGGCACAGCCCGGCGGCTGGGTGGATCTCGTGGATGTTCTCGGCCGTGACGGTAAAGACGAAGACGACGCGCGGGTCGTCGCGGTAGTTCCGCAGCGCCTTGGCCGTGACATCGGCGCCGCGCAGTTCGGCGCTGTGCTCGCCCAGGCCCCAGAGCGAGATGTGGAGCCGGTAGGGAATGTCGCGCGGGATCTTTCGCGTGCCGTTGGTGAAGACCACGCCCCGCGGGATATGCCGGGCGGCGGCCCGCACCGAGGGCAGCGCCAGCGACGGCTCGGCCCCGGCGAGGTAGACGAAGTTGATGCCCCGCGCCGCTTCCTGCGCGAACAGGCGATCCCAGGCGGCGGCATCCGTGCCCTTTTCGCGCCGCTGGCCGGCGGGCCGGGCGAAGTAGAGGCAACCCTCGCAGGTGAGGTTGCATTCGTTCGAGACATCGTAGCTGGACGACTTCAGCCGGAACAGCCAGCGGCGCAGCTCGGCCATGCGTTGCGCGGTCGAAGGGGCGGGATCGGGGGGCGCAAGTCCGGCGGGCTGGTTCACGTCTGGTCCTCGAATGTCAGGAAGTCCTCGACGATCGGCGCGAACTGGCCGGACAGTGCGAGGTTTGCGGTCACGGCGTGGGTGTTCTGCGACGGGTCGGGGTAGAGCGTCACGCCCGGAACGCCGGCCAGATGCTCGGCATGGGCCTTGTGGACCGGATTGGCGGCGGCGTAGCGCAGATCGACACGCATGGGGTTCGGCGCATGGCCCAGGTGCGCGCGCAGGTCGAGCATGGCCGCCGGAACCGTCCTTTGCAGGCGGCGCTGGATGGAGACGCCCCGCCGGTCGCCGATGCTTTCAAGGAAAGCTTGCGTGATGTTCGTCGGCGGCGAGAACAGCAGGGTCCGGTCGGCGCCAAGGGCCAGCGCATAGTTCGCGGCGCCAATGCCCCCGCCCGAGGTCGCCATGACGCAGAGGTGACGGTGGCCGGGAATATCGCGCAGGATGCGGCGCAGCCCGGCGACGGTCTGGTCGAAATCCCCCAGTCCTCCAACCCCGTTCAGGAACAGCGACAGCGACTTGTCGCGCAGGAAGACCAGCGTGGCGTCGCAGGTGGCCACAACGCAGTCGAGCGCCTGCACCGACAGGGGCATGTGGCCGCCGATGCCGCTGAAGAACAGCAGCGTGGTGCCCGAGCCGCCATGCGGTCCGACCACCACCGTGGCGAGCGGATTGTCCTCGATCAGCGGGCGCCGGACGCGGGCGGTATCGACCTGCCGCAGCAGGGCAGGCGCGACCAGCGCCGTCTCGGCAGGGTCGAGGTGGGGGTGCGGCACGGTGGCAAAGCGTTCGAGCGCCGCGCGCGCCTCGGCGGCGGGATCGTGGCCCGGTGTCGCGGCGGCGCGGGTGGCGGCGAGCCGTTCGACATCGCCCAGAAGGGACTGGACCAAGGGGTGCCCGGGCCAGGTTTCGGCGGCGCGCCGGGCAAGCGCGACGGCACCGGGCAAAAGCGTGTCGAAGGTCTCGATCCAGACGCGCAGGCCAACTGCGGCCTCGGGGCGTCCGCCGTCGTTGAACATCCGCGATTCGACCAGCGCCAGCGCAGCCTGCGCGTCGAGCCCGGGAAAGCGCGCCGTGAACTCGTCGCGCAGCAGCGCCGCCGGCTTGCGAAGATGGACGCGCGCGGCGTCGATGGCCAGAAGCGCCTCGTCCACCCGCCCCAGCCGCATCAGCGCCTCGTGCTGGGCGCGGAACAGGGTGAAATCGGGCACCGCCTTGCCGGAAGCGAGCAGGCGCGCGGCGGCCTCGGCGGCCCCGGCGCAGTCGCCCAGTGCCAGCGCGACATCGACCAGAAGCCGGTCGGCGCGATGGTCCGCCAGTCCGGCCTTGCGCGCGGCCTCCAGTGCAGCGGCGGCGCGCTCGGGTTGCGCGGCGGCAAGGGCGGCGTGAACGACAAGCACATGGGCGCGCGGTTGCTTCGGGCGGGCGGCCGACAGGCTTTCGGCACGCGCCAGCGCGTCGCCGATCGCGCCGTCGGCGATCAGTGCCCGGATCGCGCGGGATTCGGAGTCCGCGGTGCCGGTGCCGGTCTGGTCGAAGGTTTCTGAATCGGACACGTCGGGCGCTCGCCATGGTTGCCGGGCGCAGTTATGCAGCATCAGGACAGGAAGGCCAGCCCCCGCACATGGCCAAAGCGGTTGCGCGGCGCGGCGAAAATGGTAGCAGGGGGGCGAACCAAGGCCGGAGGGCTTCATGGACGAGTTGAAAGCCAGGTATCTCGGCGCCATCGCGGATGCGGTGGACGAGGATACGCTGGAGGGCGTGCGCGTCGCGGCGCTGGGCAAGAAGGGCGAGATCGCGCTGAAGATGCGCGAGCTGGGCGGCATGAGCGCGGAAGAGCGCAAGACCGCAGGGCCCGCGCTGAACGCGCTGAAGGACGAGATCAACGCCGCACTGGCGGCGAAGAAGGCGGCGCTGGGCGACGCCGCGCTGGACGAGCGGCTGCGCAGCGAGTGGCTGGACGTGACGCTGCCGTCACGCGTGCGCCGCGCCGGGACGATCCACCCGGTCAGCCAGGTGACGGAAGAGCTGACGGCGATCTTCGGCGAGATGGGGTTCTCGGTGGCGCAGGGCCCGCGCATCGACACCGACTGGTACAACTTCGACGCGCTGAACATCCCCTCGCACCATCCGGCGCGGGCGGAGATGGACACCTTCTACATGCACCGCGCTCCGGGCGACAACCGCGCGCCGCATGTGCTGCGCACCCATAC